>JAFEGS010000408.1 GCA_018239705.1 Verrucomicrobiota bacterium
GATATTTGCGACAAGTAAAAAATTTATTTCAATTTTTTGAAAAAGAGACGACGCTTTAAAGTTGATACGCAGTAAACCAGAATGTCTTCATGTTCTGGCAGCGCTTGCTGCATATCTTCTCTGCAACACCTTTTAAAAAATTACTTCTATTATTAGTAGAATAGAGGCCATTGTCTTTATAAGGGTCATACCAAAAAAACTGCTTTTGGGGCTCGCTGTAGTAGATAACTGCAGCATGAGCCCACTCAAAAACAGCCCGAAAACAGACTAACAGCAGATAGTCTCTTTCTTCCCCTCTGAGTTCGAACCTTAGAAAATCGGAAAGACGGCCGACAAGGTCATCCTTGTGAAGAGCGGTAAATGGTATCTCTTTTGAAACAGTACCATTTGCCACTTGATGTGGAAACCGGTTTGTAATTGCTCTCTTCATTGACACATCTTCTCGCACCACAAGCGACAGATAGTGCAAAATCTGGTAGCGGACAATATCTGCCACTGAGAGCCTTTGGTAGAGCCATTCATCGGTGACGCTCTTACGGTCATGGCCTGCTACAAGCTCTAGAATCTTCATCGCCTCTCCATAGCAGGTCCCCACATTGAGCTTTGTAGCAAGTAGATCAATGAGAGCCGCTTGAGGAAGCCCCAGCTTCTTTTGTTCAGCGCAGTGCCACACGCACATCGCCTTATCAAGCAATGGATCCTTTCTCAGTTCATCTACGATAGAGAGGACAAATTGCTTTGCATAGCTATCTGTAGAAAAGTTCGGAAGTGTTATGGGATCATATCTTTTCGAAAAGGGCTCTGTAGTTGCATGAAGAAGGTAATTACCTACAGCTGCAGTAAGCGGGCTAATGCTAGTCATGATGCAGATCATACTCTATTGGCAATTTCTTCCAATATGTAAATATAATTTGACTAATTTCATCCATCTACTATATAATGGTTTTTCCAAAAGAGGAGTAAGAGTATGTTCAAACACATTAGTATCTTAGTAACACTTCTTGGACTTTTCATTACCGTATCTACCGAGGCCGAAACTATGCATCCTTCCACCCAAACTAAAGTATACCCTGTTGCCATCATTGGAGCAGGCGCAGGCGGCACAATGGCAACAGAGAGAGCTATCTTAAATAACAGAGAAGTCCTTCTTTTCACAGGTGCAAAACCAGAAAAAAAACGCTCCAGAGGACACTGGGTACGAGCTGTTCACAATATCCCCGGCCTCACAAAATATACGCGTGCCCTTGTAGAGCTGCAGCAAGAGACATTAGCCCACATTGCAAGCGGCCCATTTCAGCACAATCTGTCTGTTGTTGAAGACTCTGTCGTCTCTATCGAAAAACAGGCAGGCCTCTTCAAGCTCGTGGACAAAACCGGGCAGAGCTATCTTGCAAAATATGTCATACTTGCAACCGGTATGATGGACGAGCAGCCTCACATCGGAGGCAGCATTCGCCCCATTCTCAAGTTTGGCAATAACCAGAGCGTCGCCTACTGCATTATGTGTGACGGCCATCGTTCGTTGAACAAGAAAACTGTGGTCATTGGCCACTCAGAAGAGGCCGCCAAAGCTGCACTTCTTCTGGCTGAGCGCTATCAGCCATCAAAATTGACCATCTTGACTAATGGAAAAGCCCCTGAGTTCACTA
>JAFEGS010000409.1 GCA_018239705.1 Verrucomicrobiota bacterium
AGGCGCCCTCTTCAAATTTTACGATGCAGAGGGAGATCAAGATAAAGAAGACGAGAAAAAAGCCAACGCTATTGATTAAAAGTCCCTTCAGCCATGCGCGGTGCACTGCTCGCTCTTTGGCCCAATGGACGCACATACCGAGCTGTGAGAGGGTGAAGGTGATGAACACGCTCAAGCTATAGAGGATAACAATAATAGCGACATCGCCTTTAGTGTAGAGCATCAGGAGGAGCGCTGCGATGCCCATGAGTAAAATGCCATGGTTCATCACAAATCGGTCGCTTAAATTACTAAATTTACTTGGCATCCAGCGGTCTGCAGCCATGTTGGCAAGAACTCGAGGACCGCCCAAAAAGCCCGACTGTGCTGCCATCATGAGGAGGGCCGCTTCAGAAAAGAGGGTAAGCCCACAAAAAAATGGACCAAAACTGTCATCCATTTCAATACTGATTTTGTGCATGAGCACGCCGTTAAGTGTTAGCCCAGGTGCTGGAGCTACTTCGTAGAGAATGTAGCAGACGACAAGTCCTGTGACTGTGACAGCAAGCGCTATCGACATGTAGAGCATGGTGATTCGTGCATTGTGCGTCTTTGGCTCGTGCAGGAGATTGATCCCGTTACTGACCGCTTCAATACCGGTGTAGGTTCCTGCTCCTACGCTGTAGGAGCGTAAAAGCAAAAGCAGCATACCAAGTGCTCCCAAACTTGAGTGTGCTCGGTCTATATCAATAAAGAGGCCATTGGTAATAAAGGTAAATTCATGAGAGTGGTTCAAGAAAGCCCAAAGAAAGGCTGCAATATGGGTGAGTGCGAATAATGCAAAGACAGGGATCCATGGGAAGATCGATTCCTTTACTCCTCGAAGATTAATACCGGTAATGAGCATGAGTAATAAGATTTTTGTCGAAAAATTCCATATCTGGTGTTCATGCGGAAGCAGGCTAAAGAGTGCATCCACACCGCTCGCCACTGAAACAGTGATCGTGAGGATGTAGTCGACGAGGAGAGCAGAACCGGAAATAAGACCACATGTGGGTGATAGGAGTTTACTGGCAACCACATATCCTCCACCGCCATGCGGGAAGAGGTCGATAATCTGGCAATAGCTCGTGCTGACTACCCAGATGGTGAGGATGGCAAGAGCTGCGACTAAAAGAGAGAGGTGGGGATAGTCTATCAGGGCCAAAAAGAACTCACTTGGGCCATAGCAGGAAGAAGAGACGCTGTCAGCGCCTAGACCGATGAAGGCAAAAAAGGGGAAGAGAGAAAGCTTACGAAAGAGCGAGCGGTCTAGCTTAAAGGAAGTGTTGAGCGTATGATTTTGTGAGTTGGACATTTTTTTTCTCCCTGCATCGCTAGTACCATATTTGGTGCATATATGCAAGTAAGTATAATCTTGATTAGCAGGGCACAGGAAATCAGATAGACGGCTTTAAGTTTAAACCGGTAGAGTAGGGACGGGTCAAGCCGTCCCTACTCTACCGGTTTACATTTGAGGCTGCCTAAACGTGTTTAACTGTGCGAAGGGCGGTGTGCGGGCTATGTTTCTAGCTCGTACAGGCGGGTGAGCTCATCGATAATGAGCGTTTCTACTTCAGGGCTACTTCGCAGGCTGAGGTGTCCATGCGGTATTGTGCATGTGTAG
>JAFEGS010000040.1 GCA_018239705.1 Verrucomicrobiota bacterium
ATGTGAATGGGACAATAATTCCCGTTCCTAGCTTAGAGGGATCAACTGTCGTGGTTCAGTTTTCTGATGCGAGCAACCAGGTATCTGTACAGGCAACCGGCGATTGGTTCCCTCAAACAGATGAACTAGGCACATACTTCTTTGCCTATGCATCGATTGCTATTTACCAAGTTGGCAAGTAAGAGTCAGCATGAAAATTGAAAATAAAACTTTATAGGTGAGGAACCAATTCATGATACGTTTACTATCTGTATTACTCGTTTGTGTGGCACTGCAAGCCCCAGGTATTGCAGGGGAGAAAGTGAAAGCGCCAAAGAAATTTGCGCTTTTTGGCAAGCATAGACCCGATTATACCCAGTTTGCCTGCCTCTATAACAACGCAGGTCAAGTGCTGGCAACAGGTGACAATGTTCTGTTCCAGAATCAAATTAGCCTCGAAGGTATCGGCTATGATACTACTACAGGTCTATTCACTCTGTCACCCGGCACCTACTTTGTGAGCTATTTTTCCGATCCTGTTAGCAACCTCAATTTAGTTGCTAATGGGGCAGCTGTTCCTAATGCTCCTTTGGGTGGGTCAACAGCTATTGTGACTCTATCTAACGAAGTAAATACATTGGCATTGCAGGCTCTGGCTAACGTTACGTTGCCCCCAGTTACAGGGACCCAATGCAGCGCCATGATAACAATCTATCGGATTCATGCAGAGAGAGGCGTTGCCTCCTTTTTCCTGACAACAGACAGCGGTGACGTTGATGTCAACCCAGGAGATAATGTACTTTTTAATAACCAAGTGGCGCTCTCAGGTATTGAATACAATGCCGATACAGGCGTATTTACACTATGCCCTGGGACTTATGAGGTAACATACTTTTTTGCACCATTTAGCATGCCTGCAGTCAACATGTATGTGAATGGCCAGCTTGTATTGAACTCACCTCTCGGCGGTAGCTCGACTGTGATTACAGTGACAGAGCCGATGAACACATTAACGCTTCAGTATATTACAACTGGATCGTTTGACGCTCCTGGAGCCAATCAGTCTTGGGCTT
This sequence comes from Verrucomicrobiota bacterium, assembly GCA_018239705.1. Taxonomy (GTDB): domain Bacteria; phylum Chlamydiota; class Chlamydiia; order Chlamydiales; family FEN-1388; genus SZAS-6. The sequence goes on from JAFEGS010000040.1 coordinate 1,053, forward strand.
CAGTTGCTATTTCTCAGGTTGGCGGCAACACTAAGTAACATTTGCCCCAAAGCAGTGCAATCAAAGGTTTTAATTAAACCTTTGATTGCATTTTCTTTAGTGCCTCCTGAAATCCTCCGGCGCCAACCGAGAGGCATATGAGGTAGAGCGTATGGGCAAATGGCATGCTCTCTATGGGTCTCCGATAGCGATTCTCTACAAGGTAGTTAAGAAGCGCGCGTGCGATCTGGCAAGAGCCCTGCACGGGCATGTTAAGGTAAAAGCAAGAATTCTCCAAAGTTTACAATGTTGGAGATGTTTTCATCCTGCTCAACCTGCTCGCTTACACCATTTACGTGAATCAGAACATGCCTTATGGAGAACCCTTTAGGCACTTTGAGACGTTTTGACTTCGCTTTGATCTCTTTCACAACTGAATAAGGTACTTCTCTATCGGAGAACTTTATCTCACAAACATAAAGCACACGATGCTTGGTTTGAATGAGATAGTCGATTTGACACCCCTGACGCCTTGCACCAGGCATTTGGATGTATGGGCCCGACCAAATCACCTCATCCGGTGCAATGGCTAAAGCTCTTAATAAAGAATCTGCGTTGTTATAAACCAAATTTTCGAACTGAAGACCCATAATCGATTTCCAGCCTTGCGGCAAGCTTGTTACTCTGCCTGCTAAAATTCGATTTTTAAAGGGTTCAATATACTTCAAATAAAAACGTACATAATTGTCACAGACACGATAATGAGAAGGTCGCTCTTCTCGTGAATTTGCAATATTCCAGCCTGCATCCCTTGCAAGAAATCCAGCTTCAACCAATTCCTCTAAGTATTCACTAAAATCACCACTTTTAGTCCGCCCTAAGCTCTCTACGATTTCTGTTAACGTACGTTGTCCATTTGCTATCTGACGAACAAGTTCTTTGTAGATTCGATTTCTTTTCGCAAACAGATCTGAAAATATTTGCTCAAACTCATTAAAGAGTATCCCGGTCGGTTGATAACAGAGCTGCAAGATGTTCTGTTCGGCGGATAACTCTGTGCGAACTTCTTCGAGATAACGAGGAATACCGCCTGTAACTGCAAGAACTTTAAATTTTTCATATGGATCGATTTGAGTGCGTACGCTGCCCCAAAACTCGCTACAGCGAAAAAGTGGCAACTCTTTTAGATGGATCTGGAAGGAGAGTCGCCCAACAAAGCCAGTGCTACTCATAATATTTTTTTCAATCCAGGCTGAATTCGAACCAGAAATTACGAGAATCAATTGGGGATTTTTTTTGAAGTGGGTATCCCAAATTGTTTTGAGTTTTGGAAGGAATGTCGGATCAAGTGACCCCATCCAGGTAATTTCATCTAAAACAACCAACACACTTCCTTCAGCAGAGTGATTTGCAAGGTCTGTAAGAAGATCCCCCCAGTCATCTGATTCAGTAACTGAAATTTTAAGCCTGCGCATTTGTCGTCTAAATTCATCGCGTTGATCTTTCGCTGTGACACCTTTTTCGGGAGGGACTCCGGTTAGCATATAATGCTTTGTGAAGGCTTTAGAAAATTCTTCAGCCAGGCGACTTTTGCCGATTCTCCGCCTTCCTCTAATCACAACCAGGCTTGAACTTTTTTTCTTCAAAAGCCCTTTCAGTCCCGCAAGCTCTTGCTTACGCCCAATAAAGCGTGTCATCGTTCCTCCAATAGAATTTCAAGACCTTTAGTTAACCAAATCCGCACTAATTATGCAAATGCAAATTTAGTGCGGCATTTGACCAGGCTGTTGCTGTTATTGGAATAAAAAGGGAAATGCAGTACAATTATTTTGATCACTTGAAATTAAGGGAAGGTTATGAAAATTGTATTCCTACTGCTTGGCTGCGCTTCAAGTCTCTATGGCAGCCAAGGACAAACTCCATGGAATAGAGAAACTGCACAAGGATTTCCTGTATATGATGGCAAGCTCGAGATAACAGAAGGATTTGGCGCATACCTCGACTTCTGTCTTCGTCCAAATACTAAAAATTTTGATAACGGAGGCGGAACCCATGACTATAATAGCGAATTTTTGAAAATTTACAAGGGCGTTACAAACATTGTCTACGATCCATTTCAGCGAACTCAAGCAAATAACGAACAGGTCTTGGAAGAAGTTGCAAAGCATGATTTTGATACCTCCACCTCCAATAGTGTTCTTAATGTCATCGATCTACAAGAGAAACGCCTCGAACATATTGCTCTGAGCTGTGCAGCATTAAAAGATAGCGGCATCGCCTATTTTAAGGTATGGCAAGGCAATGGCTCTCATGTAGCGGAAAGAAAAGAGGATAGCTATCAGTCAAATCGACCAGCAGCAGCGTATCAGGCCGAAGTGGAAGCAATCTTTGGACAGGGCAATGTTGTGGTAGACTCTCAGCGACATATGCTCATTGCATATAAAAATCGTGGCTGCCTGACTTTGAATTAAAAAATAACAGGATAACTATTTGGGGTATAAATATGTTTTGGCCCAGAAAGTAGAGCTACAGCCTCTTTATGTTCTATACCTTTGGAATCCGTTATTGTCAGCCAATAATTAAAGAGTACATCACCTTTCCCTATGAAATTCTCTTCTTGATTCATGGGAGTAATGGTGACCTCTTTATTTTTTGCTGTGCCTTGTAAAAAAATATAGCCATGCAGAGAATGAATAGCCCATTTAGAACCGTCATCTAATTCAAAATGAACAGCCGTACCATTATACCCAGTCTCCCAACGATCCAAATATTTAATAGCAACTACTTTCCCATTTATAGACTCGTCTTGCAAAGAGATAGATCTAATATAGTTTGCAATCGCTTTCTCACTGCTTTCTATTAACGGTCCAGTGTCAGTGTGATTTTCTAACAAATTAGGAAGTATTTCCGCCTCATTTACTAGTTCTAATTCTTCATTTTTACTGTGACTTTCTAGTTCGTGATCTATCGAAAATTTGTCATTTTGATCCCTGCATAAACTTCCTATTTCCATAAAACACCTCACTATTCGTGTAAATTAAATATGAATTTTACAATTAAAATCATTTAATTGTAAATTAAAATAATTCTAACAACATAAAATTTACCTGCTTGAATAGGGCTCTGAGTAGTGCAATCAAAGGTTTTATTAAACCTTTGATTGTGCTTTATTAAGTGGCACCGAACTGGGCGAAGGTGATCAAGTGGCCTTCCGGTTCCCTGACGCCGAATTCCTTTGCGCCATAAAATGTTGTGCGCTCGGCCATGGCAATCTCATAGCCAGAGGTGAGCCGCTTGGTCTCTTCCAGATTCTCGACCTCGACGTAAAGAAGTGTCGGGCCTTTGACGATTCCTCGATGGCCGCCGGGTTCATTCTCGACGCTGGCGTACGTCTGGTACATCACTTCGATGGAATCTTTGTTCAGGGTGACGAAGATGAGGCCATTATCTCCTGGGACTTCAACCGTCTTGGTGAACCCTAGCTTCGTCCAGAACTCGATAGATGGCTCGATTCAATCGGCGAGCAGAACTGCGGTAATCTTTTTGACTGCCATAATAGTTTCTCCTTATTTGATAATATTGCTATACTGCGTCAGTCCCTCCATTATTTTCCCTTAGGAACCTTTTTGAACTCATCAAAAAAAACTAAACTATCACTACTTTCACGTCTTTTCTTTTCAAGGCCTTCCCTTTTTGTGGTTGGGTGGGTAGCGTATCTAGTCGCACGGCTTCTTTATTCGACGCTACGGGTTAGCGTAAGTGGGCTTGATGCCCTCCAGATAGCAAGTAAGGAGCCTCTTATCATTGCCCTGTGGCATGACCAGCTTCTTTTAGGCCCTATGGTATTTGGGATTTTATCCAAGAGCCATTTTGCTGCCGTGGTCAGCAACAGTCGCGACGGCCGTATGCTGGCAAGCTTTATTGAACGGTTTTCTCGGGTCAAGACAATCTTGGTAGGTCATACATGCCGCCACAAAGCACTCCTGCAGATGATACGCGCTCTTAAAGAACGAGCGATCCTGATAATCACGCCCGATGGTCCTCGTGGCCCAAAGCACGAAGTAAAAGCCGGGGTGATTTTTAGCGCCCAGCATACCGCAGCGCCCATCGTCGCTATGAGCTGGCGCTCATCGTCAAAATGGGAGCTTAAGACGTGGGATCGGCTTTGTATCCCCAAGCCTTTTGCAAAGATAAAGATCCATTTTGAACCATCACTTGACTGCCCAAAAGAACAAAACCGTCTTGCGCTGCAAAACACACTCTTCAGCTCGCTTATGCATGGGGGATTAAAGCCTTTGGAAAACACCCTCTAAGCGCCTCTTGAAATCCTCCAGCGCCAACCGAGAGGCATACGAGGTAGAGCGTATGGGCAAATGGCATGCTCTCTATGGGCCTCTGGTAGTTCTTCTCTACAGCCATTTTTGCCAAATCAATTGCTATTTTTGGGTTTTTTCCCTTCTTCATCTCTGCGAGGACTGTCATGGCAAACTCTTTATACTCTTTTGCCTGCTGTACAAGCTCTTTGATGTAGCTTTTGAGGTTTTGGAGCTCTTTTTCGTAGAGGCAGGTAGTGGGATCGAGTAGACGTTGATCGAGAAATTCCTTTTCTATGTCAAGATCGATAAGGTCTTGTAGTACTGTGGCTGTGGTCACTCTTTGCTCTGAAAGGTATTCCTCAAGATTTCTCCAGAACTGCTCCTGCATGCTTTTTGTGATTTTCTCATCCACTATGTAGTCAATTGCCTCCTGAAGGCTAGAAAATGGCTCTTGGTGCCTATTCCAGACAAGGGGAGTTGTGCTGTACTCAATTGGGCGCAAAAGCTCTTCTGTCAGCTGCAATCCTAGCACATAGGGGTTGTGCGCGCGCAAAAAGTGGGTAATTCCGGTAAAGCGGCTGGTGGGGATTTCTCCTGTGGGATAGCGCCATCCAGATAAATGGTAGGCGCACCTTCTATAATCAAAGATGGTGGTTTTTTGGGGCTGCAGATGCGCCTCTTCATTGCCGCAAGGCAGATTTAAACAGATCTTTGGTTTAGTAAGAGCCGCGCGCATGCCGGTGAGGGTCTGCTTTTCGCTCCAAGCAAATTGAGCATAGACCGAGCGGCAGTCGTAGAGTAGGCTCCCAATATCAAAGCTGCCGTGGACCTGGGTTGTCTCTCTTCCTATGCAAGACCCCATGCGAAAGAAATAGTCGTTTTTGTTGTAATGGGCAAAAAGAGAGTCGGCTATGAGTGTAGCAGGAGGCTCCCAGAGGTCATCTTCTCCCATATGGACTGTCAAGGCGTTCTCAGAGCAGATGACTTGCTTGAAAAGCATATGGAGCTCCTTTTCTGGCGTCGAAAGCGCTTTTGCAATGCATGCTGGGCCATGCTTTTGAAACAGCGCATGTAAGACCGGAGCGATGAGAAAAATAGCGTTGCGAGCTCCTCCATACCCAAAATGGCCATCCGGTGCTGTGACGACCATTTTTTCAATAGAGAGCTTTTTTGCCAGGCTGATGAGCTCTTTGCTACCGAGGTGGATGATGGAGGCTTTGTGGAGGGTGTTGAGTTTTTTGATGTATGTAGAATTTTTTTGAAAGATTTTGGGCTCTGACTGGTCGAAGACGAAGATAGGATAGTCCTTCATAGCCATATCTGGACGATTCTGGTAGTGCAGGAGAAGGCTTAAGCATGAAAGCATTGATGATAGCCATGGGAGCTTTTCGAGCTCTCTTGAGCGCGTGGGCATAGCAAGCACCAGTTTATCTACTTTCGGATGTTCCTGAAACGCATGAAGGTAGTTAAGAAGCTGCTGATTGGGTGAGGCTTCTTCTGCCGGCAGTTGAAAACCATAAAGGCCAAAAATGGAGACAAATTTCGATAGCTTAGCGACGCTGATTTGTACGCTATACTGGTTTTCAAGCTCACTGTGCATCTGCGAGATCTTGGTCTTAATTTCCCTTTTTTGCTGGGCGAAAAAGAGGGCAAATTGGCTTTTGGATAGGCTTGAGTAATTTGCTGCCCAATCAAAAAGGGCTGCGCGGTCGATCAGCCCACGATCGATATAGTCACAGAATTTTTTAAAAATAGGGTTTTTTCTTGCGATTTGGCTCAGAAAAAAAGTACCTTCCTCGTAGTTTTTGTAGCAAAAGCCCAAGGTTTTGATCTTGTCTGTAAGGGAGAGTCCATGCCACAGCTTGGTAAGGGTTACTTCTTTAACGAGGGGAGCTAGCTGCTGGATAAGGTATGAGCTGCATGCTGTTTTTGAGACAAATGCTTGGAGGGAGAAATTGCGGCTCAGGAGGTGGTGCAAAAGGAATGTGAGGAATGTTTTACGTTCGTTTGAAGAGCTGATTTTTGCAAGAAGGTGGTTGAAGTCAAAGGTCGGTACGAGCGAAGAAAAGAGGCAGGTGAGGATAGTGCGAGCGTTAGAAGTTTGCAAGAAACATCGTTCTACAATATCGCTGAGGTGATAGGCACCTCCCGATTCAAAGAGGGCAGTGATATCGAGCTCTTCTTCGATAAATCTTTTAAGTAAACGCTCTTCCTTGCCCATGCCCTTGCCCCTGTCCCTGCCCGATTTTTTTTGTTATAGCATAAGGTGTGGAATTTGTCTCTTGACCTTTTTTTCTTAATGAATTATTATTCATTCATAAATGAATAAATACTCACTAAAGAGTGGTAAAATGAAAGAAATACAGACCTCACATATGCGCCAAGAGGCAATTAAAGAGCTT
>JAFEGS010000410.1 GCA_018239705.1 Verrucomicrobiota bacterium
TCCCGCCTGCTTTCCATCTCCAGATTTCCCCTATAGTGTTCGGGCCGAAGTCGTGTCGAATGAAAGGGTAAACCATGAACGCCGGCTAGAGCCTTCAGCTTTTCTGCTTCCAGGGCACTCTCCTTTCGCCAGCCATGATCGACATGGACGAGATGAAGCGTAATAGGGCGCTGCCATTCGAGGAGAAGGTGGAGGAGGCAGATGGAATCGGGCCCGCCTGAAAGGCCAAGCAAAATGGGCCGGTTCAGATCGATCTGCTCGTCAAAAAATTGGTGAACGAAAAATTCTAAAGGATGGGTCATTCGTTAAGTTACAGTATTAGGATGTCTCCACCCTAACAAGAACGATAAAAAAAAACAACTACTTTATATTAAAAATAATTTATTGATTTAAAATTTTTGCTATAATAAAAGGAGAGAGAATAGAGGTATTTTATGGATAGACTTCCCGACAATGCGGCGCATCTACAGCCAGAGCAGTTTCAGGTAGGCACTGATGCAGCAAGAGAGGACAGGCCAGTAGCAGGAGCCGAGGCACCACCAGAACCAGTCCAAACGCCCATTATTGACATTAAGTTCAGCAATATCGGAGCAAATCCCAAAGATCCGACAATGTCCATCATCAATAAGGCGCTTACTGCTAATGGGCTTACGTATGATAATGTAACGGACTTTCGAGCAGAACTCCCGACAAAAGGAAACGCTGTAGAGCTTGAAACAGCCAAAAGAGGTGGTTCTACCTATTTCCAAGCAAAGATGACCTTTTTTGTGACTGCCGGAGAGGGTGACCAGAAGAAGATACTGCGATTTACACAAATTATTGAAACATCAGTAAAAGTTCCCTTTAACGGCGATAATATAGAAACGCAAGCAGCTATGAAAAAAGCGCTCTGCTTAATCGAAGGGTATCGCCAGGCAATTGGAGAGCCCTTGATGCAAGAGCAAAATGAGACAATAAAAAGAGAAGCGCTCAATGCTCTTGCAGAAAAATCGAGCTTCACTGTCAAGACCACTCAACTCCAAGCCGGGCAAGGATTGCCTGGACATTCAATTCAGCAAACACTGCGTAACGACGATGTCACTACAAAAGTAAAAAAAATATTCGAAAACACCACTCATCCCGCCACAATTCAAGAACTGAAGATAGGGAATACACCGTTTAAAACTGAGGAGACATTGAAAAAATCAGTCTTTTGCGACGCCATCACCACGCGAGATGATGAACTCAATACATTCATTGAGCAAGCCGCTGCTGATAACCCTTCTAGAATCGTCACACCGCATCATATGGATCACAAATCTACGCTCAATGTCATAATACGCAACACATTTAATGATATAAACGACCTGAATTTTCTTCTTGAATCTAATGCAAAAATAATCGAAACACTCTCTCCAAGAATACAAACGCTCCGCCAAGAGGTTCATGCACTCACCCAACAAATTCAGGAAGCTGAAGCGAAAGACCCGATGAATTCTGATAATCTTAGAGAACTCAACGCAAAGAAGTCTCAAAAATTCACAGAAGCAGAATCCTTCAGGCACGACGTAGATGAAACAAAAATAGCACTCAACCGCATCATGGAAGGGATAGAAACCAATATCAAAGCTGTAGGCAACGTACTCGCAGATACTGATGATAGC
>JAFEGS010000411.1 GCA_018239705.1 Verrucomicrobiota bacterium
TCGATGACTTTAGACATGCCCTTCTTTGGATATTCAATGCGAGCTCCTGCGCCCTGTCCTGTAGTTTCAACGATAGGTTGGGCAATCATAGAAGAAAAGCTTCGACCTTGGCTTACTGTGACCTTACGCTCTGGATTTCTCTCAGCGTAGGCTTTTTCTCGAAGTGCTTTGAGCCGTTCGGTATGACCTGTTTCGAGTTCAGCCTTTCTCTGCTGAAGTGTCTGAAGTCTCCCTTGTGCCTCTTGCATAATCTCTGCAACTCTACGGTCCTTTTCTTTGGCCAATAGCTGTTCAGATTGTTGAATGATCTTCTTCTCTTTAGCGATATCGCGATCGACTTCACTGAGCTCTCTGTCTATTTTTTGTCGTTCAGAAGATGGGAGCTGCTTTGCTTCGAGCTTGTCTATCTTATTTTCCAAGGTGGAAGATGACTTATCTCTAAAGGCATCGAGCTTACTGTTTTGGGTTTCTATGGCTGTTTTCAGCTTGTCTATGTTTCTATCTGCCTGTGCACGAATAGAGGCCTTCATGTTCTCTAGCCGCTTAGTAGGAGCATCATTCTCTTTCGCCTTCTCTATCTGCCTATCAATAGCAGTTATCTCTTTTTGAGCTTTGGACTCCTGCTTCCCGATCTCACGTTCATATGTGGAGATCTTCTTTTCTGCTTCTCGTGATTTGATATCGATCTCTTTGTCTGATTGCCTACGTAACTGCTCTATGGCTTTGTTGTTCTGTTCTTCAAACTTCTGGGTTATGGCCCCTTCCTTTTGGGAAAGTCTCTCTAGTCGTTCTGATCCTCTAGCCTCTACTGCTTCGATCTTCTCGTTAAGTGCTTGCTTTTTTGTGTCGAAGGATTGCTCCTCTTTCTGCACGGCTTCTTTGCGCCCTTCAATCATCTCCTTTTGCTTAGCAATGAGAGACTCTCTTTTTTCTTCGAAAGGCTCGGTGGCTTTTTTCTCTGCTGTTTCTGCTTTTTCCTTTAGGGCAGTAATGCGTTCTTCTCGAGCTGATTGCATCTTACGGGGGTAGTTGTCCAAGATTTCCTGAGCAGTCCCAATTGCCTTTTTGGGGTCATTCTCAATGTCAATTTTTCGTTCTTTGAGAGTGTCCATGATGTTATTTAAGATTTCACGCTCTGGGACATTATTGGCTTCAGCCACTCTCCCTAATTTGCCTACAATGGACGAGGCAGCTTTCCCGAACAATTGCAGGGCACCATCAAATGCAGCCCATTCAGCGCCATATTTAGCAACCTCTGAGGCGGAAGGGACTTCGCCAGTCTTGATCACTTCCTTTCCAGTTTCATAACTGGCGCCTGTTAGACCAAATCCTGTCATGCGGGCTAGGCTCTGGAGTCCCTTAGCTGCAATCGGACTCTTTGCAGCCAGTGTAACAAGTGGTTTCCCAAGGTAGTTGTATAGCTTGGATATCGGCAAAGCGGATCCTAGAAACTCACCGAAGCCGACCATAAACTCGCCTTCTTCTGGCTTGAGGCCTGGAATCTTCTCGGAAAGGCCGAGGGTCGCTCCAGATAGCGCACCTTTTGCAACACCTCGAGCGGAACGATACTCGCGCTCCCGGGCCAGATCTTTCGCAAACTGGAGTCTTTCAGAAACAGACATCTTTTTCAGCTGCTCT
>JAFEGS010000412.1 GCA_018239705.1 Verrucomicrobiota bacterium
AAGAAATTGAACTAGAATTCAATAGCCATCGCCAAACTTGGGAAAAATACTTTATTGCTAACGATGCGGCTGTTTTGACCTACTTGGAAGGGCTATATTAAGAACCTGAGTTTTGAGAAACACCTTAGTCAAAAACAGAGCAAAAGTCCTCTTTTGCTCTGTTATGGACGCATAGTATCTGGAATTTTAGAGGAGAAATCGGCAGCTTTTTAGCCTAGTCGGTTTACCTCACAAAATATACCTACAGAGATTTTTTCACAATGGGTGCTACAATTGTTCGAGCTTGCCAGTATTGACAACCAGCAGGGGGGATCCACCTCACAAACCTCGTACTGAATATCCTCGCTCTTAAAGCCTGCCTCTAGCAGAGCATCCATGTGCCGTGGCGATATACCGGAAACTTCGTCGGCCAGCTGCCCAACGCCATACCCGATAAGGTATGAGGTTACGCTAAACTGCGCCTGCCCCACAGATATGTCAAAGAAGTGTGGGAGAGCAGGAAGTGCCGGTACAATGAGAACAGCCCCAAATGGTTCAAGAATTGGATTTTTTTGCTTGACAATCACCTATTTAATCGGTTATAAAACCGATTAAATAGGTGGTCTATGCTTGAGTATCTTTTCGGGAATAAAAACGTAGAAAAAATTATTATATATCTCTTTCTACATGAGAAAGCAAATGCAACAGAACTAAGTCTTTCTTTTGGCTCCTCACTTGATCCCATCCAAAAAACGCTTCGTAAATTGGAGGAAGGGGGTCTTTTGGTCAGCTTCCTAGAGGGTAGAACTCGCGTTTTTCACTGGAATCCGCGCTATCCTTTTTTGTTGGAAATTCGAGCTCTAGCTGAAAAGGCCTTTCATTTTCTCCCAACTGCTATCCAAGAGACAACGTACAACGTAACAAAAAGAAAACGGCCTCGTAAAACTGGAAAACCGCTCTAAATCACTATGGATTTCTCAAACATCGACATTAAAGAATTGGCTTGCTTTGTATATGAAGCATTGAAAGATGCTGGGATTGATGCCGTTTTGGTAGGAGGCGCATGCGTTTCCATTTACACCAAAAACCGTTATCAATCCTACGATCTTGATTTTGTCAGCTATGAAGAGCTTAGACACATTGAAAAAGCACTTGAACGATTTGGTTTTAAACGAACAGGTCGTTGCTTTGCACATGAAAACTGTCTCTTTGTTATCGATTTTGTAAACCCGCCTGTAGCAATTGGTCAGGAATCCGTTCGTCATTTTGACCTATTGAAAACAGCTGTAGGCTCCTTACAATTACTTTCGCCAACTGACTGTGTCAAAGACAGGCTCGCCTCTTTCTTCCATTGGAACGACGAACAAGCCCTTGAACAAGCTATTATGGTTGCACAAGGTTGTGCTACAGTAGACCTCTCCATCATCTCGCATTGGGCAAAGAGAGAAGGGTATCAAGAGAAATTGCAGCATTTTCTAAAAAAATTGCAATGAAGGGCTCATAGCAGCTCAAGGAACATAGCTTATCTTATTCGTAATCCAATAGTCACCTATTTAATAGGTTGTATGACCTATTAGATAGGTTCTGAGGGCTGTGCATGTGTTAGAGAATCGCACATCGCATGGCCCTGGCCCTCAGATACTAGTTATTATGAAGTA
>JAFEGS010000413.1 GCA_018239705.1 Verrucomicrobiota bacterium
GAAATAATCTCTTTGAAAAGATCTATATCGCCCTCGTACAAGGGAGTGTGAAGCCACCTTCTGGCACGCTTGAACATTGGCTTATACATAGTGAAAAACAGGCAGTTGTTTCTCATAGAGACCACAAAGAGGCAAAGAAATGTTGTCTAGCATACGAAGTGCTGGAGGAAGTTGCAGGCAATAGCCTCGTACGAGTTATGCTCAAGACCGGCCGCTACCACCAGATCCGCGCACAGTTTAGCGCCATCTCTCACCCTGTCGTTGGAGATAGCAAGTATGGAAGCAGTGTAAGCTTCAAGAAAAACGCCATTGCGCTTCACCATGCAGAGCTGAGTTTTCCCCATCCGGTTACAAAAGAGAGGATCACTGTCCTTGCCCCTCATCCGGCCTGGTGATAAAAGGCAGATCTTCCTGAAAGCTCGAGCTCGTGTCCTGGGCAGAAGTGATAACCTCTTCCATATTTGAAGTGACCATTTGCAGAGACTGAAACTGCACAAATACGCGTCTGAGCGCATTGAAGATTTCATCGCGATCGGGGCAGGTAAGCGCCTGCTTCGTCCCCATAAACTCTCCGATTTCTGCAAAAGGCTGTATGAGCAGTGCAGAGTTGATCTCTTTATTCTGAAGATAGACCATCTTCACTATCTCTTCCATTGTGGAAAGGCACTCAAAGATGAGTCCCTTGAACGACTGGTTTTTCGCTTGCGACAGGCGAATAAAGGCCTTACAGGTCTCGCTCAAGGCAAGGATAGAGCGGGTCACGATCTCTTGTTCCCCTATATTTTGTGCCTCATGCGCACACTTGAGCAAAAATCGTAAGGGGTGGATCGCTAAATCGGGGCTGTGGCGAGAGAAAAAGAGACTCAATCGCCCAAAAGTGGTCATGATCTCTATCGCCACCGGACGCATCGATCCACGAATAGCATTTTCATTCATCCACTCAAGGCGCTCACATACATAAAGACATAGATAGTTAACCTTGTCAAAAAATGAAGGACCACCCTCTCCGGATGGGCTCAAACGGCCTTGTAGCTCGACACGGGCAAGCTCTTGCACATATACTTCTGTAAGCCTCTGTATGGCACTAAGAAGGGATGTCGCAACATATATCTTTTTCTTGAGCATAGCTGTGGTGCAGGCCTCTATGACGATGGAGAGAAGCTCAAAGGCCCTTTTTTCGTCCATATTGCCAATTGCGTGGACAAGTTCTTCCTCCATCTTGCCAATCAAAAATGGCAGCTGCAGGTAGCGTAGCGATCGGCGGATACACAACCGTACCAAGTCAAAAGAGACGCCGAGCAGAAATACCCACACCAGGAAAGGCTCGAGACTGGCAGGAAAAGCAAGAAGTGACAGGGAATAGATGAAGAAAAAGAGAAGTGCTGCAAAGGTCCCAGCCAATAGACGGTCTTTAAGATAAAAAGTGAGGCCGGCTGCAAGGGTTTTATACTGGTTTTTCTGTATCAACCTCGATGTAGAAAATGATGCTGCAAAGGCAAGTAAAAGCGGGACGATGCCGCCCAGAAGGAATGCCGCTCGCATTTTCGACAGATCGCTTGTCCCGATCACAGACCAGAGAATAAGCGCACAAATGAGTGAAACAGCACTACCTATCATACCAAACTCCTAAA
>JAFEGS010000414.1 GCA_018239705.1 Verrucomicrobiota bacterium
TAGCTATTTATAAATCATTAACTTTCAATGTCTTACAATTTGTTATTTAGGAGACTTGAGAGTCGCAGAGACGCAGAGAAAATAAACTCTGACAAAAAAATTGAAATGAAACAGCTGGAACAGTATTTATAATTTTAGTTTATAATTTGAGCTGTTCGTGGAGTTTTATGGGATACACAGAAAAAGAATACGATGCTGTTATTATTGGTTCCGGGCCCTCGGGGCAGCAGGCCGCCTACCAGGCTGTGAAGCTTGGAAAGAGGGTTGCTGTGATCGAGCGTTTACCCGATCCCGGTGGCAATTGCCTCTACAATGGGACAATTCCTTCAAAAACGCTTCGACAGGCAATCCTTGACCTGACCGGATTTCATGAACAAAGCTTTTATGGCGATACAGATGAAATCCTGAAAGTAAACATCACCGATCTCAATCATAGGCTTTTCCAGGTCATTGACGAAGAGAAGAGAGTGATTGCGAGTCATCTGCAAAAAAATTCTATAGATTTTATAGAGGCCAATGCACAGTTTCTAGATCCTCATACATTAGGGCTTACAGACAGTGCCGGCAGTAAAATAGGTCGGCTAAAAGCTGATCTCCTTTTCATTGCCACAGGATCCAAGCCAAGGCATCCTGTTGACATTCCTTTTGATGATGAAGTGATACTTGACTCAACGCGCCTTTTGCATATTCATAGAGTCCCAAAGACCATGATCGTTTTGGGGGGAGGGGTGATTGGGTCCGAATATGGCAGCTTTTTTGCCGCACTCAAAACACAAGTGACGATTGTCGAGAGGGAAAAAAACATTCTTCCAATGCTTGATATCGAAATTGGGGCACATCTCCATAGCGCACTGCAAAAGCTTGGCATGAAGTTTATTGGTGAGGTTGTAGCAGAAAAGATATGGAGAGAGGGGAATAGAGCCTTTGTCAGTTTAAGCAATGGGAAGATTTTGGAGGCCGATACGCTTCTTTTTGCACTTGGCAGAACTGCGAATGTCGATGAGCTAAAAATTGAAAATGCGGGCATTATAACAGATGCTAAGGGGTACATTATAGTAAACGACCATTTTCAAACCTCAATGCCCCATATTTATGCTGTGGGCGATGTGATTGGAGGGCCTTGTCTTGCCTCAACGAGTATGGAGCAGGGGTATCAAGCAGCACGGCATGCCTGCAAGATGGAAACATATCCTTTTCCTACCTTTTATCCAAAAGGTATCTATACGATCCCTGAGATTTCTACCTTCGGCTATACGGAGGAGGAGCTTAAACGGATGGGATTTCATTACGAAGTAGGGAGGGCATACTATAGGGATATTGCCAAAAGCCATATTACCGGCTTTACGCACGGTATGATTAAAATAGTATTTCACAAAGAAACCAAAGAGATCCTTGGCGTACACATCATTGGAAGGGACGCTACAGAGATTATTCACGTCGGGCAGCTGGTCCAGTGCGGGAGCGGGAAAATTACGCAATTTACAAATCTTATTTTCAACTACCCAACCTATGCAGAAGGGTATCGCATCGCCGCGCTGGATGGTCTTTCCAAACTATAACTCGACTTTGTACAATAGTTCTGATAATATCATCCTGTAAGCTCGCTCTAAACTTAAGGATTTTTATG
>JAFEGS010000415.1 GCA_018239705.1 Verrucomicrobiota bacterium
AACAGGGTAGGCAAAAATCTGGGTCGCGAGAGATGACTAAAAAGATCCGTTTTATCGGATCACCGGGGCTGCTGCAAGAGGTCTATACAACATAGGATGCGACATGGATAAAATTGCAGAGCTAGACTCCACATATGAGCATTTCATAGCTAACCTTCCAGAATTGATTCCAGACGGCATCACAATTGTTGACCTGCAGCTCCTGCAAACCATGGGTCTTCTGCATGAGCATGAACAGGCAAACCCATCACCCTCTCTCACACGCTTTTTTCATGTCGTCGAATCAAAAGATAAAATTACGCTCTTCAATGACCAGTTTGCAATCTGGATCGTCCCAGAAAAATTTGATAACGAACCAACCACCCTGGTGCTCATTGCCATCAAGTCACAGTCAAACTATCGACTCGACATGGCCTTTTCAATGTCAGGAATTTACAATACCTCAAGACTTGTTCTTCGCGTATTGGAAAAAGAGCTGACAGAAATCCAGGAAAATGAAGACCTCATCGCCTATCTTACAGAGACGTATTGAGCGTATTGAAGAAAGCAATCCACTCCTCTACTGAAAGAGCTTCCGGACGCGAAAGGGGCGATTTGCCTATGCTTTCCAGCGCACCTTGGATCTTTGCTACCGGGTAGAGCTCTTTGAGAGAAGAGGTCAGCATCTTTCTTCTATGGCAAAACGCGGTCCTCGTCGCTACAAAAAATTGCTCTTCATCGAGAACGTGGTATCTCTTGCCAAGATCGAGACGGATCACACTCGATCCTACTTTTGGTGCGGGATAAAAACAGGTAGGCGCTACATAAAAGCCATACTGCGGCCGTGAGTAGTAGTGAAGAAAGATGGTAAAAGAGCTAAAGTCTTTCCCTGTACATCGTCTTGCCACCTCTTCTTGCACCATAAGAACCGCACATTCAATAAGATGCGATAATTTCATCAGACGAGCTAAGATAGGCGTTGTCAGGTGATAGGGGATATTGGCAACCACCTTTGCTTTACTCCCATCACGCAATCTTTTAGAGAGCTCCTCTTCAAAAGAAAAATCGAGAACGTCTTCACACCACACCTCAAGCGAAGGGTGTTCTTTTTCTTTTGCGAGGCGCGCAAATGTTGTATCTTTTTCGATGGCAAGCACGTGGCAGCCACAGGAGAGTAGCTTTTCTGTGAGGGCGCCGGGACCGGGTCCTATCTCCACCACCAGATCTCCCGGCTTCAAACTAGCCAAGTGGGCAATCTTGTTCAGGATATTGCCATCGATGAGAAAATTTTGTGAAAGGCCCTTTTTTGGGGCTACGCCGAGAGAGTCTAAAAGGGCTCGTAATTCTGTAGGACGGTATAACATATGCTATTTCTGGTATTCAAAGGGCTGAAAATTGGGTGGAAGTCCCTCTTCAATCTGCTCCTTAGAGACACGATAGTAGGTACGAAGTGCTGCAAAATAGTCTTGCGTCTTTTGGATGATCATCTCCTCCATAATCTCTTCTCGAAGCTTACTCTCCACTTCTTGAATGGGAGGCACCTCCTCGCTTGGAAGCTGCTCAAGATAGTACAAGCGCACAACGGGAGAGCGGTCTGATCGGCTAGACTGCAGGAGGGGTACGCTGTAGGAGCCCTCTTTCAT
>JAFEGS010000416.1 GCA_018239705.1 Verrucomicrobiota bacterium
GCGTCATATGATTAAATAGGAAAAAGGAGGTGTTGATGAATACATGTTGTAAATGCGCAGAGCTGTTAGAGAACGAATCGTGGTATGGACTACACAAGCCATGCTTTATGGATTGGTTTGAGTTATCCGAATTAAACAATTTTTCAGATATTATCCCCCGTTCACAATCACTAGCTCCCCTCGACCCATATGAGAATAACATAAGCTTTTTTCACGGAGCATTTCGCAAATATTCTTCAATACTAGGGGAAGATAGCTATATTTTAAAGGTAGTGCAAGAAGGTCATCCAGAATTGCCTGCCACTGAATTTTTGTGTAATCAAATTTATGAAAACCTTGGTATAGACATTCCAAAATATTACCTTGTGCGTTTTCCAGAAAACCAGTTCTGTTTTGTTACCAGAAATTTTATGACCAAAGCCCCTAATTCATCACTTGTGCATATATATCATTATTTGAAGAGTGGGGAAGAGTATAACTGTGAGCGACTTGTTACAGTAATAGGTGAGCAAACCAAGAGGAGAACTGAGCAAGAAAAATTTGTCTATCTTACGTTGGCAGACAGCCTTGTAGGCAATCACGATCGACATGGGAGGAATATAGGATTCATTCAGTCTCCACGGGGAATGGTGTTAGCCCCATTTTACGATAACCCCTCGTTCATAGGATTGGATGATGATTGGATGCTAGGAGCAGATTTACAACCTCGAGGAGCAATTTTTACTAAAGCAACTGATGAACCAAGAATGGGAGACTATGTCACAGAGTGGTATCGTTTGGGATATGAAGCTGTTGTTGATAGGTTCCGAAAATCGTTTTCCCTAGAAAAGATCGAGCAGATAATTAAAGTAAGTTTTTTGAGTGAAAAGCGAAAAAAAGCTTTATTTCGTTTAATCTGTAAACGGGGTGCTGAGCTATGAGACGCAAAGTAATAGGTATATTTGTATTCTTAGAAAAACGTAAAAACCGCATACTCGTAGGCTCTTTAGAAAAAAAGGATGAAAAATTTGTTTTTACATACGATGAAAAATATTTCAAAGCAAAAAATATTATTCCTCTCGGACCCGAGTTTCCTTTAACTCAAAAACAATTCACTTCTGAGAAGCTTTTCCCTTCTCTGGAAGATCGTATCCCATCTCAACAAAACCCTGCGTACTCTGAGTATTGTCAGCTAATGGGCATTGATCCAAAGGAACGCAATCCATTTATACTACTCTCTACTATTGGGAAGAAGGGTCCATCTTCTTTTATTTTTCACGCAATATTTGAACGAAAAATAAATGGAGACGATCTAATACAATTTAGGAAACTATTGGGACTTACCACGCGTGAGTTTGCTGCTGTTTTTGAGTTTTCTCAAGCATCATTAAATGCTTTTGAAACAGGTCGTACCTCTGGAAAGGATATTGTAAAACGGCTGGAAACGCTACTCAATTTTCCTACAGTGGCTGTAGATTTATTGCTTCTAAATGGTGGCTACTTAGCTCCTGAAAGACGACTTATTGCTGCTGAAAAGCTTAAGGAAAGAGCTCTTGTTCGCAAAGATTAGTAAATGATTCGCTCTTGCTCTACGGCACTGTGCCTATTGTCGATCTTTCAGGTCAA
>JAFEGS010000417.1 GCA_018239705.1 Verrucomicrobiota bacterium
CTGTAAGTGGTAACAAGATTACAAAAGCGCACAATTTAACACAAGCGATTCTGAAAAAAAAGTGATAAATGCATTGTAGCAGCTTTGTAGAGCCACTATTTTTACACAGCCATGAAATTTTATGTGTCCTAATAACACAAAAATTGGCTATACTTTGTCGAAAAACATGTAATTTCCGGTTGTTCTCGTGCCTGATTCGATCAAAAAACGCCGCTCTTTTCCGCGGCTTAGCCACCTATTTTGGATTGTGGCTCTCTTTGTTGTTGCAAGAGTCTGCTTCTACCTCCTCTCTGATGGGTTTAGTGTAGTGAAGATAGAAAACACCTTCCCTGTCACAGCAGAGTGGCAACTGCCTGCACCTTCTGCCTCTCAGCTCCATGAAATCGAAGAGATCTGCGCAAAACCATTTACCTACTTAGCAAAGGGCTCACAGGCCTATGCCTTCATTAGTGATGACAAACAGTATGTACTCAAGCTCTTTAAGTGCTACCACCTCTCTCCCGTGGATGGCATAAAGTCGCTGTGGCTACCGCCAATTATCGACGAGATGATCGCTGTTGCCATCCAAAAACGAGAAAAGAAAACGAGTGACACCCTTCAAAGCTATAAAATTGCATCCCAAAATCTCTACGACGAGTGCGGTCTTATTGCGATGGAGATCTTGCCTACGCCCTCATTTCACCAGCCAGTTACTCTTATTGATAAGATGGGCAGAAAACATCGCATCGATCTGGGCAATTACGGATTTATCATTCAGCGAAGAGCAGATCTTGTCTATCCGCAGCTTTCAACGTGGATTGCAGCAGGAGAGCTTGACAAGGCAAAAGAGGCTTTAAACTCTATCGTAGCCCTTATTGTGCAGCGCAGCCGCAAAGGCATACAAGACTCAGATCCCGACCTGCACAAAAATGCCGGCCTTATTGGGACCTGCGCAGTGCTCATCGATCTAGGAAGCTTGCACAGCAACCCACATGCAGCAGACCCCAAAGTCTTCAAAAGCGATCTGTATAAAATCACGAACAGGCTCCACGAGTGGCTGAAAAAGCAATCACCAGAGCTTGCCTGCTATCTACAGGAGCAGATCAAAAAAAGTGATACCCTTACATGGCACGGGATTGGTCCTTCGGACGAATAATCAAGAAGTTGGCATCATACGTATAGGCACCAAGCAGAATCGAGCAGATAACCCTATCGATATGCACCTCATACTTAAGTGTAGGCGAATAGGGATTTCTTCCAAAAGGATCGGCAATGCGGACATGTTTTGTCTTTTTATCATATCCACATAAAACGACAAAATGGCCGCTGGGCTTACCCTTGAGGTCATCAAAGACCTCTCCTGTTTCGCGAGCTGACCGGTAAAGAAATGTAGAGCTTAAACCGGTAAGTATTGGAATGCCTTTCCTGAGATAGCGGCGGATTAAATCGCGCGTGAGGTCTTCCATCCTGACCCTCCCGCCTAATTTCAAGAAGTCCATAAAGGCGCGGCTCTCTCTTGTCATCTTCCGCTCTTTCTTGTAGCGCTGCTGCTTTTGCAATTTTCTGCACAGATTCACATTGTCCTTTGCAAACCAGGTCGGATCGAAGAGCTGGAGATTACAGGTA
>JAFEGS010000418.1 GCA_018239705.1 Verrucomicrobiota bacterium
GCCAAACAGAATGCCAATACAGAACCAAAGAGGTGGACTTCGCCCACGCCCCTTTCACAGGGCTGTTTCACGTTGAGTTTATAGTATCATGTCTGAAGGTCCAGCATAGCCATATTCCGCAGCTAATTGGAAATAGGTCTCTGCCATTGAGGCCGACTTCTCAACGCCTTCTCCATTTTCATACATGAGACCAAGATAGTATTGAGCTTCAGCTATAAACACCTTATGCCTCACAGAGTTATCTTCAACCACTAATTTAAAGTATGCAAAGGCCTCTTGATATCGCTTGTGTTCGTATAATAACTTTCCAAGTTCAAATCGCACTATAGTAGGGAAGCCCTCTTCAAGAAGCTTGTAGTAATGCATAGCCAGTTCAAGAGAAGGAGCAAGTCCGAGTTCTCCGGAAATATACGCTTTCGCTAAGCGAAATTTGGCTGTTGTACTCCCTTGATTTGCTGCCTGCTGGTAGTAACTCAAAGCAGATTGTTCAGATTTTTCAACGCCATGGCCACGTTCAAAGCACTCTGCCATGCTATTGAGAGCGATCCCGGCAAAAAAATTGTCTTTATTCTGACTTACAAGCGCAAAGTAGTGAAAGGCCTCTTCATTTCTTCCTAAGGCAAGAAAACATTCTCCAATTCTTATTTGAGCCATTAAGTCACCCTGATCACTTGCAAGCCGGTAATAATGCAAAGCTTTCTCCGGAGATGGCTCAACGCCCTTGCCCTTCAGGTAACATTCACCAAGATGAAACTGTGCACTTGCATCATTCTGTGCTGCTGCAAGGCTATAATAGTAAAAGGATTTTTCCGGAGAGGGCTCTGTGCCAATTTCGCTATCAAAATACAACCCTAAAACGACCTGTATTGCAATATCTCCTTGGTTGGCTTTGGATTCAAGGATAGCGATCTTTTTTTGCAAAATATCTTTTACATCCTCTGATGATGTTCTAAGGCTTATTGTACCTAAGTCCATGAGCGCTCCTGAATCATCACTCTCCGCAGCAGCAATGAAATACTGCAACCCCTTTTCATAAGATTTTTGAAGACCAAGTTGTCCATGAAAATAGGCCTCACATAACCTGCATTGAGCTTTAACTGACCCTGCATCCGCTGCAAGTTGATAGTAATGGACTGCCCTCCGTACGTTCACTGCAACACCACGACCATTTTCAAAACAACTCCCCACTACATATTGTGCTTTTGTTTTATAAAAATCCGAAGAGTTGTTGTTGGAAGCCATCATGAAGTACTCAAACGCTTCACTGTCTCGATGTAGTTGTTTCAAAAGGGATCCTAGGCAGTACTGAGCGAGGAGATGATCTTTGTCCGCAGCGAGCTTATAGTAGTAAATAGCCTTTTCCGGTGAAGCTTCAACTCCTTTTCCATCCTCATAACAGCGTCCGAGATGCCATTGTGAATATTGATCATCGTTTTCTGCAGCAAGCGTAAAATAATGGATGCTTGATTCCGGAGAAGGAGAGATGCCTTCCCCATCTTCAAAACACAGAGCTGTCAAGACTTGCGCATCCACATCACCCATATCTGCTGCAGATCGAACGAGATCAAAACGTCTTTGAAGGTAGATGAAGGCTTGTTAT
>JAFEGS010000419.1 GCA_018239705.1 Verrucomicrobiota bacterium
GTAGGTCTTTTCATCACAGGTGCTTAAACGAGAGAAAACCATTTTTTCAAAAATAGGGATGACGAGCTTTCTCCTGGGGTTTGCTCTCAGCATGCCACCGATCAGCTGTGCTACAATTTCCAGTCGAACAATATTTTCTTCCTGATCATGCTCCGGTGCATCGAGAAGAGTGTGCATGCAGCCCACAGCAATTTCAAAAAAACGCTCCTTCCAAGGTTCCAGGTTTGGTTCCACCACTATAACCCTACTCTCACACCACAAAAGGGTGTCAATAGGGTTCAAACTAGGGCAGCCTACAGCGGCAAGTAGTGACGCGCCAAGATCTCTTATTTTTTCAAAAAATGAATTTACGCTATCGATATCTCGACACAGGAGGGCAATAAAAGCTTGAGTGGCTTTTTGTTCCTCCGGTGACTTGAGAGTTAGTTTCGGGAACGACTCTTGGTATAAGGCGATAGCTTTTTGTCTCTTCTCGGGGCAATTGGCGTCGATAGCACCCTGAAGGGTCTCTTCTAATGAGAGAGAAGGGGGCTTAGATGTCAGTAATTCCCAGAGCTCATGGTCGTCCTGCAACTTCCCCCGATACATGCTCTTTTTCATTCCCCCATTGAAGAATGTGCGGCCTTTATTAACAATTTTTTGATCATCTGACTTGAGGAGCTCTATAATAAAATGCCGGAAAAGATGGAGACGCCTTTCTTCAGGATTGGGGCGGGTGAGAAGTGTAAATAGACGGGTTATAAAGTCATCCCATTCGCTACATATAAAGATCTTTTGCAACATAGGAGAGTAGATGAGTAATCTGAACAGATCGACATACTGAGCCTCTGATTCAAAGAGCTGGTGTTGAGCAGTTATGCTCAAAAGAGATATGATGGTGTGTATGAATTCGCTCTGTGAGACGGGTGAGTCTTCTTCTGCTGTTTTGCATACAGCTACTAGCATATTTGTAAGCAGGTGCACGGTAGGGTAGCCCCTCTTGGCTGCATCTTTACTGTCATAGGTGATCAGTTGCTTCTTGCTGTCGGAGCTTACAAGGCACGCAAGCGGAAATGGAATAAGAGGTATACTTTTATTCGTTGTTTCCACTAATACCCTGGCATAGGGCGTGGCAAGAACGGCCATGATGATACGTACAATAGTAGCTACTCTTCTCTCATCATCTTTTTCAAATATCGACATAGAAGAGCTCTGCATGACGTTGCACATGTGGGCTAAGGCCCTTGGTCGGTTGGTATTGATCTGACGTTCTAGCACGTTGTTAAACAGGAAAATTTTTATTTCTCGCTCAAGAGGGATGTCGGTACAGTCATCGGTAAAGAGAGCGAGTCTCGTACGGTAATGAGAGTGAGGATAGGAGGTAAAGGTGTTAATAAGCATAGAAGCATAGCGATAGAATTCACGGGCTCTGCTTATATTTTTAGAGTATACCTCATCTGTGCAGAGGCTCAAATGAGAAAAGACCATTTTTTCAAAAATAGGTGGAAGTTCTACACGTCGTGCGTGTCCTCCTGTGATACGAAGGAGCATTGTCTGTACGATTTCGAGTCGCAGGTCATCTTCGTGCTCACCCTTTGACGGTGCATCAAGAAG
>JAFEGS010000041.1 GCA_018239705.1 Verrucomicrobiota bacterium
CTCAAAATACCCTCCGAAGGTATCGTGATCAGTAATAGCGATAGCGTCAAGACCCTCTTTCTTTGCAAGTTCGAGCAAATTTTGCGGGGTTAAGGAGCCATCTGAATAGGTCGAATGGCAATGTAAATCAACTCTGTACTCCTTATCTGCCATCTGCTGAAATCCAGTATATTTCTGACTCTAACGTAACATCCATCTTTTGCAGTACCACATCTTTCACATATGTGCGCAAGTCAAGGACATCCTGAGAGGTCGCGCCGCCGCTGTTAATTAAAAAATTTGCATGAATCTCGGAGACCTTAGCCCCACCTATCCGATACCCTTTGAGGCCGCATCTATCGATCAGGAGTGCAGCTGCAGCGCAAGTAGGGTTTTTAAAGACGCAGCCTGCAGACTTTTCCTGATAGGGCTGTGTATCTATGCGTGCTTTGAGGAGCTGAATCTGCCGCTCTCTTGCGCCCTGCGAAGGGGTAAGGGTAAAGCAAACGCCAACAATCGCGCCCTGCATACGCTGAAAAGAGGAAAAGCGATAGCTATAAGAGAGCTCCTCTTTTGAAAATCGCTTGAGGACCCCGTCTGCATCTACATAGTCAACAAATGTAAGAGCCTCCCAGGTCTGCATGCCTTGAGCCCCTGCATTCATAAATACAGCCCCGCCAACGGTTGCAGGAATACCTGAGGCAAATTCAAGGCCGGACCAGCCCTGCTTTGCTGTCTGCGTACCCAGTAAAGAAAAGCTGTAGCCGGCGCCCACATGAAAAACACCGGGGGAAGTCTCGCTACAAAAATCGATCTTATTTTGCAGTACTGCTCCCTGAAACCCTCGGGAATCAAACAGGCAATTTGAGCCCTTTCCCAGAATAAAATAGCGAATGCCAGCTGTAGAGCATTCCTGCAGCACCTTTTGCATCTGAGGAATGTCCCTTACTTCGACGAAGTACTGGGCAGGGCCGCCTATACCAAAGGTGCACACTTCTGAAAGAAGCCTACTACTACTCAACTGCTGCATTTTGCCTTATACACTCCATCTAGCAAGGCTTGGCAGAAAACAGCGGCATCGGGAGTGGCAAATTTCTTTGCAAGTCTTTTGGCCTCAGAGATAATAATTTGATGGGGAACAGCCTTCTCAAAGAGCAGTTCATAGAGGGCTAAACGAAGGATGGCACGTTCCACACTCTGGATGCGATCTATGGCATACGAGGTTGAATACTCATGTATAACTGCGTCGATCTCGGGCAGGCTATTCTTGATAGCCTCCACCTTTGCTAAGGCATCCTTGACGTGACGCTTAGTAACCTTTAGCTCAAGGCTTAAAAGGGTGCATAATTCTTGAGCATCACTTGCATGTACATCATGGCTAAAAAGTACCTGCAAAACCAATTCTCGAAATTTTTGGGGCTGAAGGGCTTGAGTCTCCATTATCTCTTGTGTCCCTCATCTGTAATATAGGCTTTTAGGTCGTGTGTGGATTGTACCATCTGCTCTTCAAAAAATAATTTTATTGATTTGGGGTCATCTGCATGGTTCATAATATCTGAAGCAAAGAGATCTTCGATAGAAATACCTTGCGACTCGAGATAGCGCATCGATTCCTCTCGATTTTCATCAGGTACGAATGTCTTCATTACATAGTTCATCAGAGCACCTCGGCGCCCCCACTCCTCGTATGAGACCTCTTCTTCTTCCTCGATTGGGGTCTGCTGGCGCAGCTGTTTCACATGCTGTACTCTCTGACAAATGCCTTGATTCTCTCCTTCGCTTAAGATTCTTGAAACAAGCTTCCTAGTGGCTGCACTGATTGTATTAAAATCGTGGTGAAAGAATTCATCCTTGCAATGCTCTTCGTAATTCTTTGCAATTTCCGAATAGCCCTGTACATACTGGCATAATCCAATAGGGATCTCTGAGCCACCACCTGTCAGCTGCTGTGTGACCCAGCGCACCTTGGCTGTCACATCTTGCAGCGTATCTTCAGGTATGTCATCGTCTTTCAGTATCGTATCGATCTTATCAACCTCTTGAGTAAGCCCGCTACACATGGTGTTCAACCACATTGACTTACTCCACAGAGATCTCTTTAAATACTTTGCAACCTGGTCTCTCATGGTGTTATTGGTGATCACATCCTTAAACAGGGTCTGGATGATTGTAGAGCGTTTCGTTGTAAAATCAAAAAAATCAAATAGAATTTGAAAAATGTCTTCGTCGGTACGATTAAATTTTACATAGCAGGTCTGCTCGCCAAAGTACTGCTGGAGAAGCGAAAGATTTTGATAGAACAGCTGGCCATGCTTGTCAGCATAGAGATAGCACTCCACAAACTTGCGATAAAAATCATCAACCTCCGGAAACTGTTTCATCGCAAGCAAGCAGCTAGAGATTGCTTCTAGCGCCTTTCCCTGACGCATTTTTGCCTCTATCATCTGTTTCAAAATGTGGCAGCTGTCTTGTGTTGAGAGAAGGTCGCTACAGGTATCAAGTATGCGCTGGAGCACTACTTCAGCCTGGTCATAGTTTTGAGAATCAAAATTCTTCTCAGCCTCTGCTTTGCATTCTTCCAAATATTTCTTTGGATCGGTCGCTCGCTTCAGCTGCTGCTCAAGTGGAGGGAAGAGGGGTAGCACAGGAGCCATCCACTGCAATATCTCTACAGGTAGAATAATCATAACAAACACATTTTCAATGAAATAATTCAAAGATGATTGTACAATAAGGGATGATTATACAAAACAAAAGAAACGTGTATGACAAGAACAAAAATTATCTGTACCATAGGCCCGGCAGTAGCCTCTCTTGAAAAAATTCTTCACCTGATAGAATCGGGAATGAATGTGGCCAGATTAAATTTCAGCCATGGCACACACGAAGAACATCTGAAGAGCATCAACCTGCTCAAAGAGGCGCGGCAAAAAACAGGTAAGCCTCTTGCCATCATGCTCGACACTAAGGGTCCCGAAATTCGCCTCGGCAAGGTACCAAAGGGGGGCATTGAGGTGCAGCCCGGCGACAGGCTCTGGCTTGTTAAAGAGGCAATTGAAGCCACTTCTCAGCAGATCTCACTGCATCCCCCATTTGTCATTGATGAAGTCGAAAGCGGCACTCATATCCTCATTGATAATGGCTATATCCAGGCTCACATCGTTGAGACAGCCCCAAACGGTATACTCATCGAGTTTGAAAATCACGGGGTGATCCACTCGTCAAAAGGGGTCAACATTCCCAACATCGATCTCGATTTGCCTGCAATGACGCATAGAGATATCGCCGACATCCGATTTGGCTGTGCAAATGGCATAGACATCGTTGCAGCCTCCTTTATACGCTGCGCTGACCACGTTTTGGACATCAAAAAGCTCCTCGTAGAGGAAAAACGGCCCGATGTCCTGGTTATCTCCAAAATAGAAAATAATAAGGGCGTACATAACTTTGACAGCATCTTACAGGTCTCAGATGGTATTATGATTGCTCGAGGAGATCTTGGCGTTGAGGTCCAACTGAGCCGGGTGCCGCTTCTTCAAAAAATGATGATCAAAAAATGCTATCTCGCCGGTAAACCTGCCGTCACAGCCACGCAGATGCTTGAATCGATGATCCATAACCCAAGACCTACGCGAGCAGAGGCCTCTGATGTGGCCAATGCCATCCTGGACGGCACATCTGCCGTTATGCTCTCGGGAGAGACTGCGGTTGGTAAATACCCGATCGAAACTGTCCAGACAATGAAAAGCATTATTTTCGAAACAGAGCAGGAGCTCGACTACGCAGCCTTCTTTGAACAGCATGCACAGATGCAGTATAGCGACGTGCCCTCAGCTATCACGCTGGCAACCGTAAAAACAGCCTCCAGCCTTGAAGCTCGAGCGATTTTTGCCTTCACGCATGGCGGATCTACTGCACGGCTTCTCTCCAGGCTGCGGCCGGAGGTGCCCATCATTGCCTTTACTCCCTATGAAACAACCTACCACCAGCTGGCAATTAACTGGGGCGTTATCCCTGTCCTTTGCAGCCAAAGCAAAACGGTAGATGATGCCTTTAAAGAGGCAAGTGACTACACCCTGAAAAACCACTACGTCTCCTACGGGGATCTGGTGGTGCTCACGGCCGGATCTCCCTTCTGGTGGGTACAAGGAACCACAAATACCATCCGAGTAGAGAGTATTGGAGATGTACTTGTACGAGGCCATGGCGGCTTTGGAAGCAGAGTGCATGGCAATATCACGCTTTTACTTGGCCCTGAGAGTAAAAAATCGTATGAAGTGCGCGATCAAATTATGGTGATTCCTCAGTATAATGAGCGCTTCATGCCTCTTATCAGGGAAGCAAGCGGAGTTATCCTGCAAAATCACATCGACGATCTCGAATCTGAAAAGAGCCTTCTGCAAATTGCCAAAACGCTCCAAAAGCCGGTGATTATCCGTGCAGACGCTGCCTTCCGTACGCTACGGGAAGGACAGCTCGTCACGCTCGACCCAGTAAAATCAATTGTATATAAAGGGGTAATTCCTTAAGCGCCATGCCCAATAACCGCTATTTTTCCCCTGAATCCTTTGCAGGCAACCAAGAAGTTACGCTCATCGACCAGGAATTTCACCATCTTAAAAATGTCTGTCGAGCCAAACTGGGCGATGAAATCGAACTGATCAATGGAAAAGGAGAGCTCGCTGTTGCTACAGTTTGCCACTTTTCAAAGATGAGTGCTACTGCCAATATTATCTCGATAGAGACTCAAGAGCCGCTCCCCTTTACCATCACCTTAGCGCTTGCTTTTCTTCGACCTTCACATCTCGAATATGCCATCGAGAAGGCAACAGAAGTGGGTGTCACCTCATTTTGGCTCTTTCCTGGTGATAAATCGGAAAAGAGAGACATAACAGACACCTACCTCAAAAGGCTCCAGCTGATCATCCAAGGCGCTACTAAGCAGTGTGGGCGTCTCTTTTTGCCGGAGCTTGTAATCAAAAAAGAGCTTCGGTCATGCATCTCTCAGGAGCATCAACTGCTCTTTGGAGACCTCTGTAAAGAGGCTACCTCCCTCGTGAACATCGAAAAGCTCAGCTCAAATGTCTGCCTTGTGGTTGGTCCTGAAAGCGGGTTTTCTGAAAATGAGCGAAAACTGCTCTACAGCATGAAGGGGACACCTATCTCGCTGCACCCCTATACATTCAGGGCAGAGACTGCTGCAGTAGCAGGAACGCTTCTTCTTTTCAACAAGTTGATACTCGATGGCAAGATAAAATGATAATTCTATTTGATATGCTTAAGGAAACACAACGATCTGAACGATATAACGATAAGAACGATAGGACTTATAAAGAAATAATTATCGTTCTTATCGTTATATCGTTTATACCGTTGACTTTCTTCTCCACTCCAATAGGTAACCTCTGATGCACCCCTACCTCACCACACCAAAAACCATCGTCGTAGGCATGTCAGGAGGCGTCGACTCTTCAGTCACTGCCCTGCTACTCAAAGAAATGGGCTATACTGTCATCGGCATGTTCATGAAAAATTGGGAAGAGGAGATCAATGGAGTCTGCTCTTCGGCGCACGATTTTGAAGATGTTACCAGAGTGGCAACCCAGATCGGTATCCCCTACTATGCCATTAACTTTGCCAAAGAATACAAAGAACAGGTCTTTGCTCACTTCCTGAGCGAGCTCGAAAAGGGTCACACACCAAATCCCGATATCCTCTGCAATAGGGAAATAAAATTTAAATTACTACTTGATGCCTGCAAAAAAATGGGTGCTGAGGGCCTTGCAACGGGCCATTACGCCCAAAACTGCTTCACAGAGGGTTCATTTTCCCTGTGCAATAGCCTCGACGCAAGTAAGGACCAGACCTATTTTCTCTACACGCTCAATCAAGAGATCCTTAAACAGGTGCTCTTTCCCCTTGGAGGGCTGTTAAAGAGTGAAGTGCGAGCACGCGCTCGAGCAGCAGGCCTTCCTGTTGCTGAGAAAAAGGACAGCACCGGCATCTGCTTTATTGGCAATCGAGACTTCCGAGCATTCCTGCAGCAGCATCTGGCCTTCCGGCCCGGCCAGTTTCGCACGCTCGATGGCCGCAAAATTGGCACCCATCAAGGCGTTGCCTACTACACCATCGGACAGCGCCGAGGACTAGCCATTGGCGGCCCAGGAGATGCCTGGTTTGTTGTTGGGAAGAATGTGGAAGAAAATATTGTATTTATCGAACAGGGCTCTACCCATCCTGCGCTCTATGCAGACCAGCTTGTCGCCTCTTCTGCCTCATGGGTGTCTGGAATGGCGCCCTTGCCGCTCCCCTTTACGCTGGAGGCAAAAATTCGCTATCGTCAGCCCAACCAGCCCTGCATCATCGAAAACATTGATGGGGACAAGCTCTACGTGAGCTTTCCTACCCCACAAAGGGCAATCACTATCCAGCAGTCCATTGTCTTCTACCATGAAGGCCGCTGCCTTGGAGGAGCCGTCATCGATCAGGTAGGCCCCTCTTACCACGACATGCAAAAGCCCCTGCCTGTATCAAACCTAGAGGATCACTCATGAACATTTCTAATGCGAATCCATTTGGCACGCAGTTTACAGAAGTAGAAGTTCGGCTGCGAGCAGCGACCTCTTCAATCCATGTCTATTCTCCGGAGGATTGGGCCAATGTCCCTTTTATTACTCGGGCCATAGCACGGCTTTTCAAGCAAGTTACAGATATCCGTGATAGCTGTGGAACGGTCATAGGCATAGCTGAAAATCTACTCTACACAGCAGGAAAAGACCCGTGTGCATTCACCTCCACTGAAATACTAAGGTATTCTAAGAATATTGCCGCAAAGATGAAACCACGGGGACACGACACCGGCGTTACCTACCAAGAGCTCGTAATGGGAGAGGGGTTAAAGCTTCGCATATATACCCCTCAAGAGTGGGCAAAAGTGCCCTGCTACACACGATTCTTCGCACAGAGCAATGTAACAGCATTAGAAGATGGACGCGTTGTTGTGAATAAAATATACCGGACAGATGGAGAGAGAGTACTACGCTCTCCAATTAGCCCTCAGTCTGTGAAGAAGATGATACTTCAGGAGAATATATGTAAAAAGGCGGCTATTCATCAGTCTGTAGGTTCATACTACGATGAACAGCTTCGGCAAATTGTGGCATTTACAAATGAATTCCCTCCTCTTACTGAACCTGATACGCTATTTATCGACTTCCAGTGTGAAAGAGCGTCGAGCATGATGCTTGAAAATCTTAAAACCCAAGTCATTGAGTGTTTAAAGAGAGAAGGTATTGCTGATGCAGAGTGGACTATCAGCCACTGTTTTGACGCCTCTGAGAAGCTGGTCAATGAAACTCTTAAAATGGCAGTCCAAAAAGAGCTTACAGAGCTGCTCTCTCGTGTGGTTGAGCAAGCAAGATTAAAGCTTCGTCAAGAGACTAGGGATCTTTGCAGGCAAAAACAGTTTAAGTACGCACGGAAAAAGGTAGAGTGGTTTGGTAATGCGCTGCGTCTTGAGGATGAACTTCCAAAAAAACTGTGGACCCACCCTGCAGGGCTAAAGCTCAAGGCTGAGTGTAAAGAGCTTGCAGTAGACCGTATAACGTTCATTAACCTGTCAGACACCGGAAAGGCTCAAGAAGAGACGGTGCGTATGCAAGTCACCGCATTCGTCATAAACCACCTCACAGGAATTACAGACCCTGCAGCTGCGCGCCCACAACTACTTGATTC
>JAFEGS010000420.1 GCA_018239705.1 Verrucomicrobiota bacterium
CTAGTGTTTAGCGCGAGATGGTTTTAGAGAGCTTTTGTCGAGGAAGTGCGTTAAGAAGGAGAGGAATCATTTGATATACAGGTCTGCACACCACAATGGTTGCTCTCAACTTTTCAAAAAAATGATATTATTTCAATGAGACACCATCTGATTGTACATCCCTATCTCACATGTAATATTCAAATTTTGTTTCCCTTGCAAGAGGGGTCAGTATCTTATATATGCGGGCAGGTAGTACTCTTGGGTCGATTGTCACCTCTACTGTTTTTTCTTCCCAAATGTAATGATGGTCTTCCAGTAGCTCATGGACCCGATAGGACTGCTCTGATTCATAGGGGACAGGAATACGGGCCGATTGTGTATGCACAGGGTCGAGATTGACCACAATAAGAAGAAGCTCAGGGCCCGATTTTGTGTAGTAGAGAAGCTGGCTATTACCGGTCTCATAGAAGGTGATATTATTCGTCTTTTGAAGGGCCTCATGGAGTCGGCGAATCGTATTGAGTTTTGTCATGAGATCGCAGATGCTATTTGGTCGGGAGTGGTCCCAAAATTTGATCTCATATTTTTCTGCGTTAGCATACTCTTCGACGTCGCCGGTAGCGTCGCGTACCATCTGCTCGAAAGGGGGGCCGTAGACGCCATAGTTGGAAGAGAGCGTAGCTGCCAGGATCAACCGGGTCATAAAGGCAGGCTGTCCATAGTACTGAAGGTCATAGGGTAAGATGTCAGGCGTGTTTGGCCAAAAATTTGGACGAAAATATTCAGATACCTCTTTCTCAGTTATCTCAGAGACGTACTTTATGAGCTCCTTTTTTGTATAGCGCCATGTAAAGTAGGTATAGGACTGGGAAAAGCCTATTTTTGCAAGCCAGTCCATTACTTTTGGGCGAGTAAAGGCTTCTGAAAGAAAAATCACTTCGGGGTATTTCTCCTTTACCCTCTCGATGAGCCACTGCCAGAAGGCAAATGGTTTTGTGTGTGGGTTATCAACGCGAAAGCAGCGAATCCCTTTGTCTATCCAGTAGAGGCAGATGTGCAAAAGCTCCTGCCAAAGTGCCATGTAGTGGTCTGTATCAAAATTAAAGGGAACGATGTCCTCATATTTCTTTGGAGGGTTTTCTGCATGCTTAATAGTGCCATCAGGAAGGTAGGAAAACCAGTCAGGATGCTCTTTGATATAGGGATGGTCCGGTGAGCACTGAAAGGCAAGATCCATGGCAATCTGCATGCCGCACTCTTTGGCCGTGTCTACGAGCGCTTCAAACTCTTCTTCAGTGCCTAAAAGAGGATGAATAGAGGTGTGGCCGCCTTCATTGCTCCCAATTGCCCAAGGACTTCCCGGATCTTTGCGCGTGGCCTTTAACCGGTTATTTTTCCCTTTTCGAAAGGAGCTACCGATAGGATGGATAGGCGGGAGGTAGACGATATCAAATCCCATTGCAGCAATTCTTGGGAGCCACGCCATGCAGTCTTTAAATGTGCCGTGCGTATGCGGATGAGCACTACATGAGCGAGGAAAAAGCTCATACCAGGCGCTACATTGGGCAAGTGGGGGCTCCACGATAACAGAGAGGGTGGTCT
>JAFEGS010000421.1 GCA_018239705.1 Verrucomicrobiota bacterium
GTGCTGGTTCATGCTACAGCCTCCCTGCGCTTCATAGCCAGTATGCAGATGGTAAAGAGGGCAGTCATCATTTTTAGATGCATCGGCTCTACGCCTAGTTCCATAAGGCTATGGATGACGACGAAGTAGAGTAATATGCCTGCAAAGCAGCAGAGAAGCTGTTTTGCAACGGATGAGGTGGCAAGGTATGAGGAGATGCGCTCTCCTATAATGACAGCTGCCAAAGCTGTCAGTACCACGCCGGTCGCCATGGTAATATCGGTAAACCCTTGAAACTGGCAGGTAAGAGAGCCGCCGAGTGCAGCCAGCATATTGCTCAGCATCAGGCCGATATAGCAGTAGAGTTTATCGCTCTTGCCAAAGAGGCGAAGAAGCCGTGGGTTATTGCCAAATGCACGTAGAGTGAGTCCTAAACGCGACGAGAGGAGTAGATACAAAAATGCAGCCAAAAATAGCGTAACGGAGAGAGCGAGAACGAGCTTGCCAAAATCGTCTCCAAAGTGCTGTGAGGCAAGCCGAACGAGTGTCGGCTTGTCGTAGAGGCTGATATTTGGCCTTCCCATCACCTGCAGCGAGACAGAATGGAGCAAGAAGATGGTAAGAATCCCCGAAATAAGGTCAGAAAAGCCCAAAAAGCGCTGCAAGGTGCTTGTAATTGAGCCAACAAGTGCGCCTCCACAAAGGCTCACTGCCATACAGGTAGGCAGTGAGCACTTCATCGAGATGCAGACAGCAAAGAGGGCGGCGCCAAAGAGGTAGCTTGCCTCTGTTGCAAGGTCGGTAATTTTTAAGATCTTGTAGCTCATAAAGAGCGCCAAAGTAAGAGGCATGAAGAGACATGCCTGCTCAAATGCATGCAGTATCATACCTATTCCTTTGCACAGTGGGTGATTGTATATCCAAACTGTCCTGACACCTTATCGATCATGGCCTGTGTGATGTGCTGCTTCGCGCACGCACCTTCGTTGACAAAGATCGTCACGGTATCTACGGAGTCTATGGGAATCTCTTTTGGATTCATCCCCTTTAAAATTTCGTAGGCAAGCTTTGCTCCCTGGCTTCCAATCTGCTTTTCAGTAACTCCCAGGGCTATAGCTGCACCTTCGCGCACACTACCTTCGTCTGAAGTGATGAGGGGAATGTGGAGCTTTTCTGCCTGCTGTATGAGGAGATGTATGCCCGATACAATGAGGTGGTCTTTGAGGACAAAGATGCACTCAGAGCTTTTGTCGATGCGAGAGGCGCAGACAGCAAGCTCGGTCATGTTTTGTGCCATAAGAGGCTGTAGAGCAATAGAGCTCTTTTTCGCGCCTTCCTTAATAGTTTCTATTTCGTCAAAAACCTTTTCCGAGCCACTGTAGACCATGGTGAACTTCTTCAACTGTGGAAGAAGTCCCTTTAAGAACTCGAGCTGCGTCTCTTGAGAGAGCTCATCGAGTACTGCCGTTGTGGGCACAATATTGCTTTGTTTTTGAATATCATCGGGTAGTTTGGCCGCGAGAGCAACGACGCATCCTTTCTTTACAACCTGGAGGGTCATTTGCGTAGCTGCTGTCCCAATAGGCACAAAAATATCGCA
>JAFEGS010000422.1 GCA_018239705.1 Verrucomicrobiota bacterium
CGCCTTCTCGACCAAAATCGCGATTTTACCTTTACTACCGATGTCATTGTAGGGTTTCCGGGTGAGACAGAGGCCGATTTTGTGCAGACGTTAGAGGTGATGCGAGAGATCTGTTTTGCAAAGGTGCATATGTTTCCCTATAGCGACAGGCCGAGGACTCGCTCGGCGCTGTATACTGATAAGGTGCCACCGCAGGTGATGAGCGAACGAAAAGCGCGAGCGCTGCAGGTAGCAGAGGAGACAGCCTATCAGCTGCGGCAAAGATTTATCGGGCGCACAGCCCAAATTCTTACCGAGGGTCAAGATGAGCATGATGGCCAGTATATTGTGGGCCATACTGCCAATTTCCTCTCCGTGATGATTCCAAAGGGAGAGATAACATCTAACCAGCTTATTGAGGTGCAGCTCCTTTCGAACTCTCCAAAAGGTTTGGTAGGGCAGAAAAGATGAGCCGTTTTGCCCCCGTAATTCGCTTTCGGCCCTTTTCCCACCTTCCTGGGGCACATATGCTGCTACCGGGTTCGTGGCTCTCAGCCCAGGTATTTCCTTCAAAAATTGTCATTTCTGACTACTCGCTTGCCGAGCCAGTAGTTTGTGCTGAGATAGTGCTAGAGGGCTTTGGCCTGCTCGAGCGCTTTACTGTAATCCAGGATCTGGAACAGGGCTATATCCAGGTGAGCGGTTTTAGTAAGAGTGGATTTCTGAGATATCAAATAATTCCTTTAGAAGGAAATAAAAATTTTTCTTTAAAATTTACGAAGATCCCATCGGGTGGAAAATATAGTCTCGATACAGCTCGTACAGGCAAAATAGATATAGAGCCTCTCAAAACTATCCAGTTTCTGCAGCAAGAAGGGGAGCCTCTTTCGCAGAAAGAACGAGAGCGCCTCTTTTTAGGCTGTACGAAGGCCCAAGACTGGTCTTTGGTGTGTCGCAGGATGGACATACGAGAGATTTTACCTGTCTGGTACTGGCTTGCGCAGTCTATCCCAACCATTGACGCCGAAGCCACTCTCCCGCAGCTAGAAAAGCTCACCCATGCGGTACACGAGCGGAAGATGCATGAGTTGGTGCAGGCACTTACAGAGCTTTTTCAGTTGGGATTTAAAGACTTGCTAGTTCCTCGCCTCTTTGACGATTCCTATCTTGGGCTTTCAACTGAAAGTACCTCTTGCAGCCCCTTACTTCTTCTCCAGAAGAGCTGGGAGCTCATTCGGGAGTGCTTTTTCATCGAGCTGCCAGGCCATCTCTATATCCTCCCCAACATGCCACCCCAGTTTCATTCTGGAATGCTTTCGCGCGTGGTGACAAAGGGAGGCCATACCTTGACGATCGAGTGGACAAAACAGGCTGTCCGTCGTGTCTGGGTAGAGGGTGGAGGTAGCGAAACGATGACCTTTGTCTTTCAAAAGCATCTCAAGCATTTTCGGCTGCGGCAGGGCTGTGCGACTAAAACCCTTCCAAACTGCTCAGAAATAGTGCTAGAGAAGGGTAAGCAGCTATTATTTGATCATTTTGAAAAATAGAGAATATCAGGAATTAACTTTGGCTCGGGCGAAGCTTCTCTAGCGTCTCTGC
>JAFEGS010000423.1 GCA_018239705.1 Verrucomicrobiota bacterium
AGCTCACCGTAGCTATTCCACACAAGACCAAGTAGATACTATCAACGAAACACAAAAAATAACAAATACGTATCACAAGAAGTTGATTCATCAAGCAATAAAAGATAACCCCAAAGCTACTTGTGATGAAGTATTTAATAATGTAATTAGATTGCAGCCATCTTTAGAAAAAGATGCTTCGTTTAAAGCCAATTGTAAAAAGTATTATAAGAGGGAAAAAAAGCCACACAACCATGTTGGAGTCAACAAACCATACATTCCAGTGCAAATGGAAACCTCTGAGAGGGGTAGCTATGAGAGTCCTATAACAAAAATGATGCATCATCAAAGTGGTAGAGTGCGAAAACCTGATTCCTCAGAAGAATCTAACTCACAGGATGATTGCAGCTGTTTTTCCTACACTAAATAGCTATAGCCTATGCTGTAAAAGGTGATCACCAACGCGAAGGGCATTTGCAATGCAGGTAAGCGAGGGATTCACAGCCCCAATGCTTGGGAAGAAGCTTGTATCGACAACATAGAGGTTATCAAGCTCATGCGCTTTGCAGTTGGTATCGAGCACAGATGTTTTGGGGTCTGTCCCAAAACGGCAGGTCCCTACCTGATGCGCCACACCGGCAAGAGGAATGTCTGTCTTCATGTAGAGGCTACGAGGAATGAGATGGTCCGGATGCATCCCCAAGTGGTTGAGCATTGATTTTAATTTTTGATAGAGCTTTTGCATAGGGACTTGGTTGTTTTTCTTATAGGTCAGAACGATTTTGCCCTCTTTGTCGACGGTGATCCTGTTGTTTGGATCGGGGAGGTCCTCTGTAGAGAGCCAAAAGTCGACAGCATGGCGAGCAATTTCCTCTAACACCATCATGGGAGCGAGTGCTGTCTCTATTGGCTTTTCGCCTTTATACATAGGTGCAAGGGATTTTCCTATCATCTGGATATTACCCATTGGGTAGTTAAAGCCCTCCATCCCAAAATAGAAATCATTGATGGCAAGAGTTTTTTGAAAATAGGTGGGATTGGGCTCTTTAGAGAGTGCCAGCACCGCCTGGCTATTGTGGAACATATAATTACGGCCCACGAGGTCCGACCCATTCGCAAGGCCCTTTGGATGCTTGTCGTTTGCCGATGTAAGCAACAGCTTGGCAGAATTGGCAGCGCCACAAGCGACAACCACAATGGCAGCTCTAAAGGTCTTGCGCACCCCTTCATGCTCTACAACCACCTCATTTACCACTTTACCTGCAGCATCGGTGTGTAGTTTTATCACGTGTGCGTCGGTAAGCAGCGTGACATTGGGATAGTCTAAGGCAGGGCGTACGGCCACAGTTTCAGCGTCTGCCTTTGCCTGGACGAGGCAGGGGAATCCATCACAGGTCTGGCAGCGAATGCAGGTGCTGAATTGCGGCTTTTGTTCGTTTAGCATGACTGCACAGGGAGCTGGGAAGGGGTGATAGCCGGCATTTTTGAGGTTGTCGTACAGCTGTTGAATTCTCGGCTCGTGTGAGACCGGAGGATAGGGGTAGGGGGCGCTTGTGTAGGGTTCGGTAGGGTCTATTCCTCGCTCGCCGTGGACGCAG
>JAFEGS010000424.1 GCA_018239705.1 Verrucomicrobiota bacterium
TTATACCACCTCACTGTTTGAGACTGGGTTTATGTTCCTGCCAGTCGCGCACGACCCCAACGACCATAACGACTTAAACGACCCCAACGACAACTCAAAGTCGTTTGTCTAAGCTCGTTTGAGCTGATCTTTCTGCAAAACTCCTAGACAAAAAACTTCCAGCAAGCTTGAATGTGTGGGCAGATCTTTTTTGGAGAATCCCATGAGTTACCTGTTATCCAAGCTTTATGCTTTTCTGTTCTGTGTAGTTGTTTTGAGCTCCTTAACTGCAGGAGTCAATGATGACTGCTGCTCGTGCTATATGCCTAAATCTGAAATGCTGACTCCGAGTGAGGCTGCCAAGGCCCCGCCAATTGAGCGGATAGGATGGTATTGGAGGCGCTGGTCAAAAAATGTGATTACAACAGTCCCAATGACCGGCCTCTCCAGAGAGGAAACCGGAGCGAAGCTCTGGCCCGATTATGCTACGTTCAGAGAAAAATACACTGCGCAAATCAAGGACATACGAGCACGCTTTGATGAGTTTATAAAGAAAAATCGAAGATGCGTCTACTTTTCCTCCTGCGATGAGCTGCATGAGCACTTAAGCGAGTTCAATGACTTTCACTTCACCTGGGATTCACTTTTGCGAACATATGCTCATGACAACAAGGCAAATGCGCTCTATAGCGTCCGTTTCCTTCCAAAATACTACTACGATGACCTTCGTTCATATAAAGCGACTTGGAATAGATTCTTGAGCGGGTGGAAAGAGGACCGAGAGCAGTTGATTCCACTCTTTGAACAGGTGTATGAGACCTGTGTTGCTTCAGGCCATGTCAATCTTCGATCTCTCTACGAATATGGGTTCATGAAGTTCAAAGATGGCGACTACAAAACGGCCACGGATGTCATGCGTCGGCTCATCGATACCTCGCGAGAGCAAAATAATGCAAAGTACCTCCAGGCAGATACCTTTGTTAATCTCGGCGTTGCATGCTCACTTTCGCTGGAATATGCCAATGCGGTAGAAGCATTGACAGAAGTAATTGATAATTATGAGGACCAAAGTGAAGCCTTCCTTGAGCGGGCCATTGCCCATTTCGAGCTTGGGCAGTTCGACCTCGCCATCCAAGACTATCTTGCATCTGGTCACAAATATTCCTTCCAATTTCCAGATACTGCTGAAACGATAGCGTTTGCACAAGGGATGCTGATATCGGCTCCTAAAGGGGTTCTTATAGGACTCAAGGAATTACCGGCATCGCTGTTCTATTCGGTCAAAGGGGTTGGACAGGCGCTCTGGGCTGGTATTAAGGACCCGATAGGTGCTTCGAAGCAAATGACGATCACTCTCGTGGAGATATTAGAGTATCTTGTGAGAGAAGATTTTGCCACGATAGCCCAGGACATGATTCCAGAGCTTCGCGACCTATTGGAGAAGTGGCATTCTCTGAAGTGGAAAGAGCGTGGAGAAAAGACAGGCTTTATTTTAGGGAAATATGGCGTTGAGATTTTCGGGACGTACGGTGGCGCCAAGGCCTTCATGAGATACAAGGCTATGCGTCAGGCCAATGCTGTGTGTAACTT
>JAFEGS010000425.1 GCA_018239705.1 Verrucomicrobiota bacterium
TCTCCATCACGGCCGGTATCGTAACCACTCGCGTATCGAGCGATAAAAAAGATAGTAACCTCGGTAGTGAAATTTCCCAACAGATTTTCAAGCAGCCAAAAGCGATGATGATTGCCTCCGGAATCGTTATGGGGATTGGTCTTATCCCCGGCTTCCCTATTGCACCATTTATCTTGCTCGCAGCAGGCCTTGGCCTTTTAGGCTATGCCCTCTGGTCTACCGAACAGGCAGAGATTGCCGGAGCTGCAGGCGGCGGCGTAGCAACAGGAGGAGCGGCTTCTGCTACGATTGAATCGGCTGCAGTTGACACACCCGTACGAGGCCATAAGGCGGTTACAGGCGGCGGTGTGGACTCCTATGCGCTTACTCTCCCGGTGGTTCTAGAGGTAGGTAAGGGCCTCACGCTGGAAATCCAAAAGAGCGGTAAAACCCAAAGCTTTATCGACCAGATGATCCCTCGCATGAGACAGGCTCTCTATGCAGACCTTGGCGTCCGCTTTCCCGGCGTGCACGTCAGAACTGACTCACCCAACCTCGGCCCCGATGAATACCTGATCCACCTCAACGAGGTGCCTATCGTACGTGGAAAGGTGATAGAAAACCACTACCTGACAAACGAAACTGCCGAAAACCTCAAGCGCTATAATTTGCCCTTCGTCAGCTATAAAAACTCTCTTGGCCTGCCCTCGCTGTGGGTCGAGATGAAAAACAAGGAAATTCTTGAAAAGGCCGGCATTAAGCACTGGAACCAGCTCGAAGTGATGATTTTACACCTCTCCTACTTCTTTAGACACTACGCCAATGAATTTTTGGGCATC
This sequence comes from Verrucomicrobiota bacterium, assembly GCA_018239705.1. Lineage (GTDB taxonomy): Bacteria > Chlamydiota > Chlamydiia > Chlamydiales > FEN-1388 > SZAS-6. The sequence continues at coordinate 819 of JAFEGS010000425.1, forward strand.
CAGGAGATGAAGGCTATGCTTGAGTTTATGGAAAAATCGTTCCCTGACCTGGTCCGGGAAGTGACGAGACTGATCCCTCTTCAGAAGCTCACCGATATCTTCAAGCGTCTTACCCAAGAGCAGATCTCTGTGAAGGACCTTAGAACGGTGCTTGAATCTCTTAGCGAATGGGCGCAAACAGAAAAAGACCCTGTGCTGCTTACTGAATATATCCGATCGTCTCTCAAGCGATATATCAGCTATCGCTACTCTCAAGGCCAGTCTGTGCTCTCTGTCTATGTCCTCGATCCCGAAATCGAAGACCTTGTCCGTGGTGCTATTAAACAGACCTCGGCAGGCTCCTACCTCGCTCTTGACCCAGACTCTGTACAGCTGATTTTGCAGTCAATCCGAACAACGGTAACGGCTCCTCCTCCAGGAGGGCAAAACCCGGTGGTTCTTACTGCTATTGATGTGCGCCGATTTGTGCGCAAGTTGATCGAACTGGAGTTTCCAGATGTCGCTGTTGTCTCTTACCAAGAGATTGTGCCTGAAATCAGAATCCAGCCGCTTGGTCGAATTCAGATTTCATAAGTGGAGGCTTAAAAGCATATGCCTGACTTATCAAACCTCATAAAACAGTCGATCACCCCTACTCCGGGCGCAGCAATACAGCACGCTGAGGCCGGAGCAGAGTTAAAAATCGCTCAGGCAGAAACTGCAGAGCAGGTTGAAACTCAGGTCTCGCTCAAAGAGGATATG
>JAFEGS010000426.1 GCA_018239705.1 Verrucomicrobiota bacterium
AACACCGGGCAGACCTTTCAGAAAAATAATTACTCAAATACCAAGCTTATCGGCATGGCAGTGAGCGACCTCCCATTTGACTGGGAAAACGATCAGCATCCTCGCATCGCACGGCAAGACCTCATCATCTACGAGATGCACATACGCGGCTTCACAAACCACCCCTCTAGCAAAGTAACAAGCCCGGGCACCTTTTCCGGCATAATTCAAAAAATACCTTACTTTAAAGAGCTCGGTGTCAACGCCCTTGAGCTCCTCCCGATCATGGAGTTCAACGAAAGCGAAAACCACAACGTAAACCCCAAGACAAAAAAAGAGCTCTGCAACTTCTGGGGCTACTCTCCCTTGAGCTTCTTTTCGCCTATGCAGCGCTATGCAAGTAGTAGCAATCCCCAAGAGAGCCTCAATGAATGCAAAGCAATGGTAAAAGCGCTCCATCAGGCAGGTATTGAAGTTATCCTCGATGTCGTCTTCAACCACACCGGAGAGGGAAATGAGAAGGGACCTGTCTGGAGCTGGAAAGGCTTTGCTGATGCCGTCTACTACCTCAAAAATGGCTCAGGCGAATACCTCAACTATTCGGGCTGTGGCAACACCCTCAATTGCAACCATCCAATTGTGGCCGATCTGATTATCGAAGCTCTTCGTTACTGGGTTGTCGAGTTTCGCGTAGATGGCTTTCGCTTTGACCTCGCCTCTATTTTGACGCGAGGGCAAGATGGAAGGATCCTCGAATCGGCGCCTCTCATAGAACGCATCACGCAAGATCCTATCCTCTCCCACTGCAAGCTGATTGCAGAGGCGTGGGACGCCGCCGGCCTTCACCAGGTGGGCAGCTTCTACCAAAGCTCTTGGCAAGGCCCTGACGAATGGATGGAGTGGAACGATGACTTTCGAAGCGTCGTCAGGTGCTTCTTAAAGGGCACGCCCGGCTACGTCGGCCGTTTTACCACAAAACTGTGCGGCTCAGAAGACTACTACGGCAAAGGCGGCTCTCCGCTCAACAGCACCAACTACGTCACCTGTCACGACGGCTTTACCCTCAAAGACCTCGTAAGCTACAACCAAAAGCGCAATAAAGAAAATGGCGAGGACAACCGCGACGGGATGAACAACAATGATTCCTGGAACTGCGGCGCCGAAGGCGAAACCTCAAACCACGAAATTGTTGCCTTGCGCGAGCGTCAGATGAAAAATTTCTGGCTAGCTCTTTTCATCTCGGCAGGCGTCCCGATGATCATGATGGGAGATGAGTATGGCCACACGAAAGACGGCAACAATAACAGCTGGTGCCAGGATGACGACAAGAACTGGTTTTTGTGGGATGAGCTCGAGAGCACAAACTCCCCCTACCGCTTCTGCAAGGAGATGATCCGCTTCCGAAAGAGCTGCCCCCTCCTCAAGCGAGGCAGCTTCTACCAAAAGCAAGACATTACCTGGTATGGTAAAGAGGGGCCTGCCGACTGGAGTCAGCAGTCGCAGTTTATTGCCCTGCACATCAAAGACCACAAAGAGGGAAATGACCTCTTTGTTGCCTTCAATGCGCACCCTCAAA
>JAFEGS010000427.1 GCA_018239705.1 Verrucomicrobiota bacterium
CATATATAAATAAATAATTTTATTAAAGAAAAACCTTGCACCATTTTCCGAGCTCCCGACTTTTTCTAAAATAAATATATAATTTTAATTTGACATTTGCTATATGTAGAAATAAGAAGCACATATTGCTAGTGGGTTAGCAATGAAGCGAAAAAAGTCAAATTTAAATAGGGTAAATTGGGGAGGTATTTATGAATATCCAGCAAGAACCAGCAGGTTTTAGAGCCTTAGAGACAGCATTTGCTGATACAGGTGTGAAGGTGGGCGTCGGCGAAGGTAAAACAACTCACCTTGCATGTCTCACACTGGACATAGGTGGTGACAGAAAGGTCCAATTATATGAAAAGTCATCTTGGGATAAAAACATATCTTTTATCACGCGAAAAGCTAGTAATTGGAGGGGGTTGACTGAGGTGGTAAAAATAGGTGGTAAGGACTTTATTGTTGTAAAACCAACGCTTCGTGAAGCGACAGAGATCCAAAATAAATTAGGTAGTGTAAGGGAAAAAAATCAAGCAGAATGGGGAAAAAAAGCGCGGCTGGTAGGTACTAATCCAGAGAAATTGAAAGCACTTAGCGCACAATTGAAAGAAAAATTAGTAGAAGCAGGCCGATCAGAGGCGAAGCTACTTAGCAAGAATGATATTACTAACCTATTTGCAAGACTACAAACAAAACTTCCGACTCAAACTCACGATACTGGACGTTCTCCAGTTCATGGTACTGGAATCTCAACAACAGTAACTCTTATACGCCATTCTCCAAGTAGTAGTCCTGAACACTCTCGAAGTCGTCACGAAAGCTTGGAAGAGGTAGATCTAGGAGAAGGCAGTAAAGCAGAAGAATTTAATGGATGGATAGGCACGATAAGGAACATACCAACGAAAGATATGCATAAGCGATTTGCAGCTATAGTAGAGACAGACGCACAAAACGTGAATGATCTGGTGAATTCAGGAGATAAAACTCAATGTCGCCAATTTTTAGAAGCATGGAGAAAATATGATAAAGGCGGCGAGTGGAAGCCAAGCAAAGAGGAAGTGGATAACTACCGTAATAAGAACAACTTTGGGGCTGATCAGAAAATATTTAATCAGATTTGGGATATAGCTTTCTCAAAAAAATAGGAAAATAAACCTCTCTGATTGGCTTTACGTCAAAAAGCGATGATTGTATCATCGCTTTTTTTATTGCTCAGCTTCCGGTTTTGATTGGCGCTGCAGTTCTTTGTGGAGCTTTTCAAGCTTCAAAAACTGCTCAGCAACTTTTTTGAACTCATCCTGGATAGTATCTTTTGCCTGTGTATCGACAGCAGACTCAACCATTGGCATGGCCGCTGTCACCTGCTGGAATAACTTCCGGAAGGTTGAGGTGAGAATAGCCGCGTGCATCGCAATCTTATCGATATCCTCGCTCTCCGGCTCTTTTTTGCGGATGTAGGTCCTTCCCTCGATGTCCCATTCATGCACATCCAGCTTCGCTCCATCAGCACCATAGACCACTTTCTTCGCGATGCCGCCGGTTGGGTACCACCTTCGGGCGGTCCCTTTTGGC
>JAFEGS010000428.1 GCA_018239705.1 Verrucomicrobiota bacterium
CATTGCACACAGTATGCGTAAAGCTGACGATATACCATGCAGGCCCTACATCCGCGTGAATGACACCGAGACGATGCTGCGGCTTGCATTAGAGGGCTTAGGACTCGTAAAGCTCCACCACTACGTCGTAAAAGAGTATCTGGAAAAGGGGCTCTTGCAAGAGCTTCTTTCGGCCTATAACAAGAAGGAAATCCCCATATATGTAGCCTATCAGCAGAGGCGATTTGTAGCCTCAAAGGTACGCGCCTTTATTGATTTTATTGCATCTAAAATATAAAAAATATATAATTCTTTTTATTCTAAAAATAAAAAGAGGTTATCATGATACGATCGCTTGAACAAACTCCTCAATATCCTATTGAAATTGCTTTATATCCTGATATTCTTGTACATCTATCGCTTTTTATGGACGCACATTCGCTATTTACCTGCTCTAGTGTGTCTAAAGCCTGGAACAAGGCTATTCTAGAAAACCGAGCTGTATGGCAGATCGCCTCTGCAAAAGAGGGCATTCCTTGTGTAAAAGCTAAAGATAAAACCCGCAATTTCAAAAAAGACTTTAAGGACATCTATCCAATAACCATAAGCGCCTGTCTGAGCCATACGTTTTTAAAAATACCATTTTACACCATCCCTTTTATCAATAGGGTTTTTTTGGCAATACTGGATATGGCCGATCCTTTTGAGGAGACAAAAACAGTACGAGATAATTACCTGTTTGTTGTTGTCCCTCCCAAAACAAGCATAAAAAACCTGAAAACACTTTGTGAAGCTCCAATAGATGGCATATTTCACCGCACTGTTTTCAATCCACGTTCTATGCAGAGTATGTTTGATCAACTGGAACCACTCTCAGATGAGACCCAAGTCTATCTCATGAGGAAGGCGTCTGTAGCGAAAGGGCTCTTTTATGATATGGCCCACGTAGAACGCTGCGTGCTTATGAACCGCGATGTGGAGAGAGTCTTCCAAAAGGATGTTGTAGAAAATGTGCTTGGGTTTGAAGTGATGTCAATCACTGCAAGAGTGTATGCGAATAGTATGTGCATAATGAATGGCGGAACCTGTTTTGATATTGAAGATCCCAAAACAGAGGTGTCGCACTATGTACGCGGTCCTGAAGTAGCTCTAAACCGTGAAGAAGAGGAGAATTTTGAGGGCGAGGAGGCATATTTTAGCTGTACTACTGGTGGATATACACCTGAAGAAGGCTTGTTTCTCGACTACAATGATGAGACCCGTGATGATAAGGCAGGCCCTGAAGGCGAAAGCACAGGCGTCGTCCCCTGCATCTCCGTGGCGGTTCGGCCGAAGGTAAAAACGACATAAAAGGACCAAAACGACAAACGACGAAAAGGACGAAAACGACACAAAGGACTTAAACGACATAAAACGACACAAACGACCAAAAGGACATTCAAACGACGCTAACGACAAAAAGGACTTATTGCTGCTGTCCTTTTCGTCGTTTTGGTCGTTGTTTGTCCTTTAAGTCGTTTTCGTCCTTTTCGTCTTTTGTGTCGTTTGTCGTTTTGGTCGT
>JAFEGS010000429.1 GCA_018239705.1 Verrucomicrobiota bacterium
TGCCCATACTTCTACTTTAAACAGATCACCAGTAAATTGTTTGTTATTAATCAGTTCTGGAGCGGTTGGCTCTATAGTGCCATAAAAGCCTTCATCCAAAGGAAATGGCAAAGATTTACCTTCGAGAAATTTAAAACAAAATCCAAAATCTATAAATCCTGCTTTCTTTTCATTAGTAATAGGACATTGTGACACAACGATATTGGATGGTTTTATGTCGCCGTGAAGGTATCCCAACAAATGCATGTAGCGAAGTCCACAAGCTAGTTGATCTGCAATAGTAATGCACGACCCTAAGCTAAATTCCTTGTTAAAAAGGTCTCCCAAATTAGCATAAGGGGTGAATGCTGTTATTTGATCAATTTTATTGCCATCTTTAGTAGTTTTCGCATACTTTCCAAAAGCGAGAATTGGCCAAATCCCTTTTTTTCCGGAAAAAAGTCTATGATTTTCCATTTCTACTAGCGCGGTCAAATGGTCTAATAGACTTCGTACACCATTTTTCATAACTGACTGAATAACTATTTGAGACATCTTACCACGATCGCATGGGACTTGAATCGCGAAAGTAATTTTTTTGTATCCGCTTATTTTACGAAAAGTGACATTTTCATGCGTTTTTAGAACTACAAAGAAATTATTTTTTATATTATCATAAAACAAACTACGCGGCGCACTTGGTCCATTTTTCTTAAAGTATTTGTAGTATGGGGGTTCGCTTATAGTAATGTCAGCGCTCTCTATAGAACAAGCAACGTTCAATCGCACATCTTCTGTCAGCTCAGGAAAACGATACAGCTGGTTATACCTCATTAGCAATTTGATAAACAGGGAATGAGTACTAATTTCATGATTTTTTAAAATAGCAAACGTTTGTGATTCGTCTATAATTGAACGTAACTCTTTAAATTTTTCAACAATATACATATCACCATAATCGTCATCATATGATTTCATTATATTAGAGAAGACAAAATACACTTTACGTGAAATTTCAATATTTTCAGATTTTATTATATTGCCGGTATGAATCGCTAATTCATTTAAAGCATACATAGCTAAATCTAACTCTGTTGGGAAAGGATCTTTTTTCGATTGCACTGTCTCGTTAAGAGAAAGTGTTGAAAATTGATCTTGAAGAGAGTTAATTGAAGGATTAGTTGGGTCCATAACCTTACTACAAAGTTAAAAATTTGGCATAAGTAAGTTGAGCTAAGCACTATACCAAATAAGCGCATTTTACCAAACACATAAATCAACACTTTAGTTATGATGCTGACCATAACTTGGAGAGATGATATGCAACCTCAATCTACACTTACGGCCTATCCTGACTATGGAACTAAAGAACCAGCGTCCTTGGAATCGACATATGTAAAAAAAGAAGAAACGGCTTGTGAGTGCTGCTGGCAAGGCCGCAAGCTAATAAACTTCTTGCATAATTCATCCCTTGCCCATGCCCGAAAAAAAACAACCCAATAATGTGATAACAGTTTGTGAAATTAAATACACCGAAAAACCTTTTGAAATCGATA
>JAFEGS010000042.1 GCA_018239705.1 Verrucomicrobiota bacterium
CGCACGACAGCGGCGCCCTCCAGACAAATTTTGGAGCAGGAAAAACGGGATCCAGCGAAGAGGCAGAAAAAGGCACAACACCTGCTGCCACAGTAGCCGGAAGACTTATGCTCTTTCGCTCAATGGGAAAAAACGCCTTTGGTCATATCCAGGATAAAACCGGACGCATCCAGGTGATGTGCAACCGCGATACAACTATCGTGGATGGATACACACCCCAAGCTGCTGGTGACGAGGAACTTCTCTCCCACCACAAGTTTATCGAGAAAAAACTAGATATTGGCGACATTATCGGCGTTGAGGGCCACCTCTTCCACACCCAAAAGGGCGAGCTCACCATCTACGCGAAAAAGCTGACGCTCCTTTCAAAAAGCCTTCTTCCCCTACCGGAAAAGCACAGCGGCCTTACCGATAAGGAACAGCGCTATCGCAAACGCTGGCTCGATTTAATCATGAGAAATGACGTCCAGAAGACCTTCCGAGATAGAAGCACCATCTTGCACCTCGTCCGAACCTTCTTTGCAGAGCTTGAGTTTATCGAAGTAGAGACACCGGTCCTTCAAAGCATCTATGGCGGAGCACAGGCCAAACCCTTTACTACCCATCTCAACGCCCTCGATCAAGATATGTTTTTACGCATATCGCTTGAAATTCCGCTCAAAAAACTTATTGTCGGCGGTATGGACAGGGTCTTTGAGATTGGCAGAGTCTTTCGTAATGAAGGTATTGACCGTACCCATAACCCTGAATTTACAATGCTCGAGGCCTACGCTGCCTACTGGGACTATAAGGATATGATGCGAGCGATGGAAACGCTCTTTGAGCGCATCGCCCTTGCCATGCACAGCACCACTGTCATTGCTGTCCACGATCCTGAAACCGGCACGACCACGCAGGTTGATCTCAAAGCCCCGTGGATCCGTATGACGATGAAGGAGAGCATCAAACACTACGCAAAGATAGATGTAGATTCGCTGTCAGATGATGAGATCCGAAAGATCCTCGTATCTGATGAAGAAATGTCACCCGGCGATCTTGCAAAATGTAGCCGAGGTCTTCTGATCGCCCATCTCTTTGAGACAAAGGTAGAGCAGCACCTCATCCAGCCGCATCATATTATCGACCATCCAATTGAAACGACTCCCCTCTGTAAACTACACAGAAACCCACATGAGAAGAGCCAAGGCATTATCGAGCGCTTTGAGAGCTTTATTCTCGGTAAAGAGATGTCAAACGCCTATTCAGAGCTGAACGACCCACTCTTGCAGCGTTCACTGCTCGAAGAACAAGCTGCTCGCAAGGCTGCCGGCGATGAAGAGGCCAATCCTCTGGATGATGAATTTATTGAGGCTATCTCGCAGGGCATGCCGCCTACCGGCGGGCTTGGTATTGGCATTGACCGCCTCGTCATGCTCTTTACAAATAGCCACTCCATCAGGGATGTGCTCTATTTCCCTCTGATGCGACCGGAGAAGGAAGCTTCTCAACCATCTTGATCGGGAAAATCGGAGAAAGAGAATGCCATAAGATCTGCAGATCTTTCATCCTCTTTCTCTACCTGCATATCAGGAGGACAGGCAACCTTCAGTATCTCTTTTCGAAACTCCTCTATGTCCTTTAAAGTAGGACCTGGACTCTGAAACACACCCATTGGGCTATTTTTTACGAGACGGTCGGTAATATGATAGCAGATATAAACCACGCAGTTATGAATATCAGATTGATCCACGCGACGATTTTCAGCAATTTTGCCACCTTTAGTAAAACTGCTCATGCAATACTCAAGGACTTCGCGGAATGCATCGGGACACGGGAGTCCTTTTGAGTCATAGTATTCCACACAGTTATCTTTGATTACGATAAGCGCAACATGATTTCTTTCCAACATCCCACCATACTCAAAACCTATTGGAATGATAATGGGAAGGTCCTTATTTACAAAGGCTCTACCCTCCCTATCAATTTTTTCCTTTAGCATATTGAGAGATAGGGTGTTCACAGTGCTGCCTATCAATAAACTATGGATGCTATTAAAGGGCACTTGTTTATACAGTCCCTTGATATATTCGTCTCCATCAGAACCCTTAAGCTGACATCCAATGTTTGCAATTCTTTGCTGCCTTGCTAGAACAATGGGGTCAGTGCTTGGGGTATACTCGTGAGGATAGAGAGTCCCGAAGGTATATTGGCTCGCTGTGGTATAGAGATTATTGGCTTTGGTGTAGAAGTTGCCGACGAACTGGCACGCCACTCCACGCCAGCTTGAGTCACTTGATGTAACCTCAACAGGGTGTTCATCAACAAATACAAAACTGCCACAAAGAGAGGACGTGAAGTTGCCACCCTTCTCTTGCAGAGTCTTATCAAACAGATCGATTGTGGCTTTAAGTGCTGCAATTCCTCCACTGTCACCTTTCAAGCGATTACTATAGACCTTATGGATCTCTTTTACCCTATTTAGCACCTCTTTGGCTCTTTCAGTGTTCTGGGGCATCTCTTTCATAAGGCCATGGCAAGTAGCCGTGATGATTTGTGCTGTATCTTCAAAAGATGTTCCAGAAACCGCCACAGAGCGATAGTCCCCTGTAGTGCAGAAAAGGAAGCCATTACCATCTGTGTTGATCCGCGCCTGGTCATTATCTTTAGGAAATTGAAGAAGAGCTTCCACATTGGCGCTCAATTTCATATCTTCTATGGGTTCCATCACTCACACCTCTGTTATAGCCGCTTCACTCGTGATCCTGAAGGAGTATCCTCCACGACATAGCCTAAACCGGCAAGTGCGTCTCTGATCTCATCAGAGCGCTTCCAGTCGCGCACAGCTCTCGCATGCTGCCTCTCATCGACTAGTTTTTGTACCTCAGCCGGCACCGACTCATGCGTAAAGGTTCCCACTCCAAGGACACTATCCATCTTCTTGACCACTTCAAGGATCGCCTCAGCATCGTGGCGGCTGAGCTTTTTCGCATCGCACAGGCCATTGGCTGCTCGGATCATCTCAAAAAGGACTGCCAAGGCCTCAGGAACGTTGAGGTCGTCAGCGAGTGCCTTCCCAAAGTCCTCAATTGCCCGAGCAGTAAAGGACTCAATGTCTGCAAACTGGACGCCAAGTGGGCCTTGGTACTCTTCTAAGCGTATAATGAAGTCATTGATGCGAGAAATAGCCGCCTTTGCTCCCTCTAGACCTTGGAAGGTAAAATTGAGAGAGGTGCGATAATGGGTCTGCATCAGCATGTAACGTATCACCTTGCCCGAATAGCCCTTCTCAAGAAGGTCTCGAAGCGTATAGAAATTACCGAGACTCTTAGACATTTTTTTATTATCGACCAGAAGATGCTCTGCATGCACCCAAAGCTTTGAAAAGCAGCAGCCTGTGCAGCTTTCCGACTGGGCAATCTCATTTTCATGGTGGGGAAACATGAGGTCAACGCCGCCCGCATGGATGTCGATGGTATCGCCTAAGATAGCTCTTGCCATGACAGAGCACTCCAAATGCCACCCTGGACGACCCTTCCCGAAGGGACTTTCCCAGTAGACCTCTCCATCTCGTTCAGGGTCATATCCCTTCCAGAGCACAAAATCGGCGATGTTTTCTTTTCCATACTCATCTTGAGATCGCCTTCCCTCCGATGCCCCCACTTTCAATTCATCGAGAGATAGGTGAGAAAGCTTGCCATAGCCCGGAAACTTCCCGATTGCAAAATAGACGCTGCCATCTTTACCTACATAGGCAACACCCTTACGGATAAGCTCTTCAATCATTTCGATCATCTGAGGGATATAGTCGGTCGCTGCCGGATAGTGCTCAACCTGCTCGATATTAAGCGTCTTTATATCTTCAAAAAAAGCCTTCGTATACTGGCTTGTGAAGTCGTTGAGAGACATTTTTTTGGCAACACTGCCGCGAATGGTCTTATCATCCACATCTGTCAGGTTCATCACCTGCATCACTTCGTAACCAAAAAACTTCATTGCCCTTCTGAGAATATCTTCAAAGATAAAGGTCCGAAAATTACCTATATGGGCAAAATCGTACACTGTTGGTCCACAGGTATAAAAGCGTACCTTCTTTCCATCAAGTGGGGTAACTGTCTGCAGCGCTCTTGTCTCGGTATTAAATAATTGCAAAGGCATCTCTAATTTTTCCTCATAACATTTTTTCCAATTCACGGTAGGCAACCTTTCCTGCTCCCGTCAAGGGAATCGCATCAAGCTCAATAATTCTATCAATTTTTGCAATGCTACTGCAACCACACTTTCGAAGCAGCTGATTTACCTTCGAAACCTCTAATGGATGGACCGTGAATAGGACCAGCTGCACCTTCCCCAAAGCGTCGTCAACAGGAAAGACAACAAACTGCTCAGCATCTGATTTTTTCTTTCCAAATCTTTGCGAGGTAAGTGTCTCTTCAATAGCAGCTAAGCTCACCATCTCTCCCCCTATCTTCACAAAGCGCTTGAGCCTTCCGGAGAGGATAAGATTGCCCTCAGGTGTTTTAAAACCAAGATCCCCTGTTTGATACCAGCGCTCACCCTCCACCTCGATAAAGGGATCTCGAGCAACGCTGTTGAGATAGCCGGAAAAGACATTTGGACCACGAGCAAGTACCAGCCCAGCCTCGCCCACCTTCTTTTCCTCTTTGGTATTTTCAGCATCCACTATGCGAAGCTCAACTCCACGGATTGGTTTGCCAACCCCGTTCACTTTCTGCCCTGTAGTATTCACAGTCAACACAGGGGCACATTCGGTGATTCCATAGCCCTCACAGAGAGTTGCTTGTGTCTGTTTGTTAATAAGCGTATAGAGGTCATCTGGAGCCTTTTCCGCCCCTGAAATAATCATGCGAAGAGAGGCAAGATTCTGCTTTTGAGACGCATTCATAATATTTCTTAAAAATGTGGGCGCACTGCACATAAGAGAGACCTTCCACTGCTCAATTGCCTTAACAAGCCGTTTTGAATCAGTAGGGTTTGGATAGTAGGCTACTCGCAAGCCGCAAAGCAGTGGCAGCAGCCCTGTTATTGAAAAACCAAATGAGTGAAACGGGGGCAGCATCCCAAGCAAAATGTCATCGGCAAAGAGCTGAACATCTTCAATGGCTGCAGCCTGGTTTGAGAGCAGATTGTGGTGCGTCAGTGGTACACCCTTTGGCATACTTTCCGTACCGCTCGTGAAGAGAATGACAGCCTCTTCCTGTACATCTTCACACTGCTTGAGAAGTGACGAACTTGGCAACAAGGCGTTTATAGATGCCTTGACGAGGTTCCAGACACCGATTTCCGCCTTCATCTCTTCAAGCATAATAAGCATATCTGCAACCGCGCTTAAATCGACATTTTCAAGCCGGTCCAAAAACCTCCAAGAGCTCAAAACCACCTGAATGCCTGCTGTTTCTATCACAGCATCTAAGTGCTTCCCACCAACCGTCCAGTTGATCATCACCGGTACCTTCCCGGCAAGCTGAATCGCAATAGTGATAATATTGGCAATAGGTGAAGAGGGCAATAAAACCCCTATGTGCTTACCAGGCAGCTTCGCAATGTGCTCGCTTAAAACAAGTACACCTCTTTTTAGCTTATAATAGCTCGTTACTCCAGCTATTGGGTCGGCACATGCTGCCTCAAACAGCCTTCCATCACAGGCCTTAAAGAAGCTTGCCGGGATGTTTTTAGCTTCCGGAATTGCCAGCTTGGTATGCTTCCTTGGTTTATTCCAGAGCCTCATATTGTGATACAGCTCTTTTGTCTCTTTTTTTGTATAGCTCTTATTCGCAATGACAAAAAGGCGCCCCACCGTTGTAAGATCCTCCGGGATAATACCCTCAACCTCAAATTGATCTTCAAGAAAGGACACAAGCTCTGCGAAATTGAGTGAATCAAGCCCAAGATGCTCTGCAAGATAGAGATCGGGTAAAACCTGAGATTTTTGGACCTTAGCAAGCTCGGCAACCTTCTCGACAATGATCTCTCGCATCTGCAGAGGAACACCGGAAATCTCATTGGTCTCTCTCTTTGCCACACCTACCTCTGGAAGTTCTTTTTTCCAAAAGCAATAGGAGACAAGATTTAATGGTTCTCCCTCAGGACCAAACGGCTTATTATACCACTGTTCGAGGTATCGATTGAGGTCTGTCTTTGTTGCGTGAGAGGGAAAATCGGCTCCTGCCAGCTCAAACGCAACAGTAACCTCTCTTTTGGGAACAAAGAAAAAACCATTCTTAAAAAAGGTTTTCAAGGCCATTTTAAAAACGGCGGGAAGGTTTGGCGATGCTCCGGATGTAAGCGCACGTGAAAAGCTACTCCCCCACAGCCCCGACATGCGAACAAGAACCACTTTTGCACCGGGATTTTCCTCGATGAGTTGATGTACGCCAAAGGTGCCCCCAATCACCTCTTTAGCCGTGCTCTTCGTCATTCCTGCGGGATAGATAACAAAGCTCTCTCCCTTCTTCAAGCCATCGCTTATAGTCTTCAGGCAGCGATCCATTCGAGAGAGCTTGAGAGGGTTAAATCCGGTAGAAAAATCGGGGATGGGCAGTGCATTAACCAGCCGCATGGCCCAGTTATAAAGCGGGTTAAAATACATATAGGCAATGATCAGTGAACGGGCTGAGAAGCGACGCAGAAGTGGGATAGTGCTGATGAGAGGGTCTATAACTATTGCCGGATGATTTGGCAGAAAAAGTATCCCTTGATCTGAACCTTTAAGGGCTTTTGTGAGCGCGTCTTGCCCCTTATAGGTAATGCGATAGCGAATCCGCAATAGCAGTGATATAAAGGCTAGAACTGAACGAATAAATACCTGTTTCATACTGGCCTCTCAAATTAAGTTGCTATTTTTACGTTCCTTACATATGCTCCATTCCCAACATAACTATAGGAGACGGATATGTCTTACCCATATAATGAAATTGAAACAAAATTATGCCGCATTGCCGGCGCCGATTGGAATACTCAATACATCTCAGCGGACGGTAGTGTAAAGGATAGAAGCTTTTTTGGTCGACTATTCAAAATATTTGGACTTGACCAGCTGCCATGGGTCAAAAATGTGCTCTTCAATGCAAACCTCACTGATGCTTCGATAACTGTAAAACGACTGCTCGCTGATTCAAGAAATGAGACATCAGCCCTAGATGACAAGATAAAGACAGCGCTGTATGAAAAAGTGGAAACGAAATTCAACGACTTAGTAAAGCATCGCAACGCTAAGACTAAATCCAATGAAGTATCCATCTACATCGACCTCAAGAAGCTCTTTCCAGAGCAGCAGGCTATTCTAGAATCTCTGAAACGGAATTTACTTCCACCAGAGCCAACTGAGACAAACGTGCCTGTAAAAGAATCGGAACCCGAGCAAGATGAAATAATGACTGTTCTCGATGCACAAAATTGGTCCATTCTCAAAGACATCATTCGTGAGCAGGAGCAAACAACGGCTGTTCCGGTTGAACAAGAGCCAGTCGTTGTTACAGAAGATGCTCCTGAGCAGCAGCAGACAACCATTCCTGTAGAGGAAC
>JAFEGS010000430.1 GCA_018239705.1 Verrucomicrobiota bacterium
TCAAATGCGACGATGTTGTATGCATCGACAAGGTTCCCATAATTAGGGAATACTCCCTTCTTTTTACATGTCTCAACAAGTCGCTCTCCAGCAGGTTGTACCTTGCTATTGACATTGGCATAGAGCTTTCGGAAGCCCTGTACGGCATCTGTCGGGACTACTTCAGTGCGGATATGGTCAATTCGACTCATGAGATCATCTTTGAGCTCATTGTATACATCCGTATTCTCCACTTGAGCAACACCCCTGTACAAGCAAACAACCGGATTAGCAATTCCAAGATCGCGCGCTTGGTTAGAAACTAAAAAACGCATTTTATTCTCCTTTTTTATGATGAAATGGACATTTCCACTCGTTACTATCTATCTTCCCGGTATACTGTATGGCCTCTGACATCATACCATGATCAGTTGAAACTGGGTTGACATGCCCTTGCAGGCTTGTATCTCTTTTTCGGACAAGGTCTCGGAATTTTTCAAAAATCCCTTCATTGCGCAGGAACGCAAACTGTTCGTGTGCATTGAAAACGAGGGTTGGCCAGCCAAATTTTCGTGCGAAGCGAGGGCTTCCGGAATGCATACCGGCAATAAAGAAGGAAAGCCCCCCGTAACTGAATGCAAAGTCCGGTGACTCAGGGTCAGAGGATTTTGACGGGTCCCACTCAGAAAGATCGGTGACATGTAGCTCCTGAAGCATCGTCCAGAGTGCATGAGCAAACTCCAGATGGCTCATTGGAATCGGCTCTCTATAGCATGACACAAAAGCTGTGTACATAGTGTTCATTGATTTTCTCTCTTCGATAAACCTGCGCAAAGAGCTGCCTAAACATTCTGCAGAATCTTTTGTTCCAATACGATCGAAAAGACCAAAGCGGTAGCTGCCTTGAGAGAATGTAGTTCTTGCTCCCGGGCAAGGAAATTGAGCGTTTAGAATCATCGCTCGAAATTGTGTATGAACGAACATAGCGGCATCTGAGGGGCGCTTTTCATGATCAATTGCCGATACAAGAGCATTGTCTCTGAACTGTAGATAATGATCGATCTCCATAATCATCTCCTAGGAGGGTGTTTACAAAGTCAAGCGTATATAGTAACTGTGTCAGAAATTAAATCAATCGAAAAGTACAAATGTGTACAAAAAAAGCCAAGGGTAGTGCTACGATAGGCGTCCGTTTAAGAGGGTAATAGCATGGGCTTACTAAATGCATCTGTTGACCTGGCCATTTTACGCGATGTCTTGCCTGGTTTCATAACTACTTCAAACAGTATTTCAGATATTCTTGCACTTACTTCTACATGTAAAATGTTGAACAATAACAGATGGGAAGCAATTGCAGAGCATCCAAAAGCCTTAAGCTTACTATTAAAGCAATTTTTCATAGTGCAGGCTCAACCCAATAATGACTCCTTCCCCACGACGGTGATAAAACAGGTTGTTTCTTGGTTATTTGGAAAGGAGCCCTCGCAAACAGAACAGTTTTTAAAGCTATTTCAGCGCACTATTTATCAAACTGAGTTTTCATTGATAACACCAA
>JAFEGS010000431.1 GCA_018239705.1 Verrucomicrobiota bacterium
GCGGCTTGTAAGAAGAGAGCAAGAGGAGCCACCTGGATAACAGGCTTTGAAGTGATTTCCCGGCAGTATGCCTCCTGCAGCATCGATAACCTCTCGAAGCGTTATACCAAGGGGAAATTCATAACATCCCGGCTTTTGCACATGGCCGCTGATCTGAAAGATTTTCGTTCCTGTATTTTTGGGCTTGCCGATGCTCTGGTACCATTCGACTCCGCGATTAACGATATGCACCACGTTGCAGAGTGTTTCGACGTTATTGATCACTGTAGGCTTGTTGTAGAGACCGGAAACGGCCGGAAATGGCGGTTTGAGGCGAGGTGTTGCGCGATAGCCTTCGAGTGAGTTGAGCTGGGCTGTCTCCTCACCTGCGATGTAGGCACCGGCTCCGGGATGCACCACAATCTCGAGCGAAAAGCCACTTCCAAAAATATTTTTACCAAGGTAGCCCTTTGCCTTTGCTTCTGCAACTCCTGCACGCAGCTTTTTTATGCCCTCGAAAAACTCGCCTCGACAGTAAATAAAGGCCCTGGAGGCCCCAATGGCATAGCTTGCCAGCATGACACCTTCGATAACCTGGTGTGGATCCTTTTCAATCAACAGCCGATCTTTAAAGGTTCCCGGCTCGCTTTCATCGGCATTGCACACTACGAATTTCTGCAGCGCAGGGTCTTTTGGAACATATCCCCACTTGGCTCCTGTCAAAAAGCCGGCTCCGCCTCGACCGCGAAGACCCGATTGCTTCACCATTTCAGTAAGTGCATGAGGCTCAATGTGGCTGATTGCCTTACGTATTGCCTGATAGCCGCCATGCTGTTCGTATGTCTCAATAGAACACTGGGAAGGGTCGTGTATAAAGGCGGTCAAAATCTTCATCTCATCCATGAGACCCTCCTTCCAGCGTAACTGGAGATGGATGTCCCGGTCCTTTTTTTGCCTCGACAAGAATCTGGTCGAGATCGGCCTCTTGTACAGGTCCTACAACTGCATCATCTACCAGCATCATAGGAGCTCTATCACAGGCTGCAAGGCACTCAGAAGCAATAATAGTAAACTGGCCATCAGCAGTGGTCTCTCCCGGCTTTATCTGCAGCTTGCTACACAGCGAGGTGAGCAGTCTATCACAGCCCCTGAGCATGCAGGAGAGGTTTTTACAGACATGGATCACATGCTTTCCCACAGGCTTATCATAAAACATATCGTAAAAGGTGACGATCGCGTGCACTTCAGTCTGGTCAATATCAAAGGCCTCTGCGATTTGCGCCTGTACTCCTGGAGGCAGAAAGCCTACCTCATTTTGCGCCAGATGGAGCGCAGGAATAAGCGCTGAGCGCTTTTCTGGGTAGGATTTTTGTAGCTCGAGGATAGCCTCTATAGTTTTTTGACTAAGCATTAGCGGTCAACATCTCCCAGTATTGGATCAACACTTGCAATGGCCACAACCACATCTGAGAGGATATGGCCTACTAATATTTCTTTTAAAACATGCACATGAGCAAATGAGGGTGATCTCACGCGCAGTCGATAGGGACG
>JAFEGS010000432.1 GCA_018239705.1 Verrucomicrobiota bacterium
TAGTAACCAGGCTTCGAAAGGAGTAGTTATGGGAAAATTTTTTGATGACATAAAAGCTGGCCTTGAAGAAGCGATAGAGTTCGAAAAAGGCAAAACTACTTTACGAACACGAACAGTTGAGCTCCCAACTCCTCCAGAACAATATGCTTCTGGTGATGTAAAAAGAATTCGTGAAGAAAAGCACCTTTCACAAAGTATCTTTGCCATGTGGCTCAATGTAAGTGTAAAGACAGTGCGATCTTGGGAATCAGGTGAACGAATCCCAAGCCATGCAGCTTTGCGGCTTCTTGAACTCATCGATAAGGGTATTTACCACCCTAAAATGCATAGAAAAAGTGCATAAACAACCGCCGCACTGATTCGATTGTGAGTCAAATGAGGCGATTCCGAATTACTTGCTTGATATTCCGAATAGCATCACCATGCAGGATGTCATTTTTAAACGCCAATTTTCTTAGCACCAAGGCTTACGAGAAAGTCGTACATGGGTGATGGTCCAAGACTAGCAAGCAATGATTTTTTGTACTTATCTATGGCATTGATATCGGCCCCGTAGCTAATTAATAGTTTTATAGTCTCTTTTTGTTTTTCAATGTCCTCTGGGCCATTAAAATTCATATGAGCTAAATCATAAAGAATGCTTCTACCTAGAGGATCCCTAGTATTTGCTTGAGCACCCCTTGCAAGAAGGATTTTCACTAGTTCAGCATAATGTACTCTACTATGAAGAGCCGCATGCAATATTGGATAGTGATCATTTCCATTAGAAAACTTGTCATTTGGCCCAATAATCTTATTATCTAAAAGAAAGATCAACACCTCTGGGCAAGTTAGATGAATATTTCTTATAATTTCATCTGTATCGACTGTTAATTTTTCATCCAAAAATATGTAATTTAATAATGCCATTTTACGTTGCCCAATCTTTTCAGACATTGGAAAATCTAGCAAGGCCCTTACTAAATTACTTTGTCTTGCGTATACTACTCCTAATTTTGACAAGGTCTTGTATATTTCAAGATTTCCAACCTCTGCACATAAAAACAAATAATGATAATCAGAGTATTGTTCTTCATTGATTGTAACTCCATAATCTATCAAGTATTTGGCAATATCATTTTGAAGGTTACTTATAGCGGTATATAACGGAGGTGTATTGCTATGGTCGTCAGGATTCGCCCCAAGTTCAATGAATTTTTTCACAAGATCAAGACTTCCGGCTAATATAGAGTAATACAAACAATCATGTTTATGAGAGTCTTTTGTGAAAGGGCTTGCCCCATGTTTCAAAAGGAGGTCAACTGCTTGGGTGTCATTTTTTAGAATAGCATAGTGTATAGCAGGAATACCTTCTGGATTGTTGCCATATTTAATCAGGATGTCTGTAAGGAGTTCGCTTTCATTGAGAGCAGGACATTCGCAAAGACCCTTCGTTGAACTTGGTTTCAGATCACCCCATAGTGCCCAAGGTCCGTTTTCATCACGTTCTTTGGCTTCAGAGCCATCCTGAACGAGCTCTTCTGAGGGGGA
>JAFEGS010000433.1 GCA_018239705.1 Verrucomicrobiota bacterium
AGAGACTACGCAGCTTCGTACCGATCTTGTCTATCGGCTTCGTGTCTACGCCGATAACCCTGACGAGTACTTGAAACAGGGTATGCCTGTCACTGTGAAGCTGCCGCTCAAGAGCACACAATGAATGAGACAGTCGTCGAAATAGCCGGTGTCACAAAAGCGTTCGGAAAGGTAAGCCCTTTAGCCCTCAAGGGTATAACAGCGAGCATTCCAAAGGGCCAGATTGTAGGCCTTGCAGGCCCCGATGGCGCCGGTAAAACTACCCTCATGCGCCTGATAGCCGCTATTTTGCGGCCATCCAGTGGGGCCATACATGTAGCCGGATTTGATACCACCAGCGACCCTGAAGCGATCCATCAGATTATAGGCTACATGCCGCAAAAATTTGGCCTCTACGAAGATCTGACGGTGCAGCAAAATCTTGACCTCTATGCCGATCTGCGAGGGGTGCTCGGAGATGAACGAGCTGCTACTTTCCAAAGACTGTTAACATTTACAGCTCTTGCACCTTTTACAGATCGCCCTGCAGGAAAGCTGTCAGGTGGGATGAAGCAGAAGTTGGGACTGGCGTGCGCCCTCATCAAAAAACCGCAGGTGCTTCTCCTCGACGAGCCGGGTGTGGGAGTTGACCCCATATCGAGGCGAGAGCTCTGGAAGATGGTCCATGAACTGCTTGGAGAGGGGATTTCTGTTCTCTGGAGCACAGCCTATCTCGATGAGGCTGCTGCGTGTGATTCCGTGCTTTTATTGAGCGAGGGAGAGCTTGTCTATAGTGGTAAACCGGCTGACTTGACCGATCGCGTAAAAGAGAGAGTATATAGAGTCACGCAGATCGAAACAAACCGCAGGCAGGTGCTTGTACATGCGCTCAGAATGCCAGATGTGATCGACGGAGTGATCCAAGGAAGCGATGTGCGCATGGTATTTAAGGAAAAACCTGTTCATATTGATGTAGAGGCTTTGCAGGCAGGGCCGCGTGCCACTATTCGCGAAACGGCCCCACGTTTTGAGGATGCCTTTGTCGATATTCTTGGAGGAGGTCCTGGAGGAAGATCGATCCTTGCAGAGCACACTCCGGAGGTGCTCACCACAAGAGATACCATGATTGAGGTGACCAATCTGACGCGTCGGTTTGGCTCCTTTACTGCTGTCGATAATATCTCGCTGAAGATCCGTCCAGGAGAGATATTTGGGCTTTTAGGCCCCAATGGAGCAGGGAAGAGCACCACCTTTCGTATGATGTGCGGCCTTCTCAAGCCAACCGCCGGCAGCGCTATTGTCAATGGAGTCGATCTCCTCGAAGCTCCAAGTCAGGCTCGAGCACGAATTGGCTACATGGCGCAAAAATTTTCTCTCTATGGCAATCTCAGCGTCCGTGAAAACCTCGAATTTTTTTCCGGCATCTATAATTTACAAGGCAAAGAGCGCGAAGATGCCGTGAAGCTCATGATCGAGATCTTTAACTTCGATCATTATGTAAATGAGTCGGCTGAAATTCTTCCCTTGGGCTATAAGCAGCG
>JAFEGS010000434.1 GCA_018239705.1 Verrucomicrobiota bacterium
AGGGCGCCTGGTTTACGCTCTGCATCGTTGCAGCCTTAGTTGGTATCTCTATGTGCATCAGAAAGCACTACAACAGCATTGCCCAGATACTTTCAAAACTTATCTGGCACATCCCTCCAAAACAGCCAAGGGCAGTCTCGGAGATCTGTCTCGACACCTCGCTTCACACCGTGGTCCTTTTTGCCAGCAATCTTAAAAACCTCACCCTCAACTCTGTAGAAGAGACCATCAAGCTGTTTGGCAATAGCATTGACCATTTTGTCCTTATGCAGGTTGGCCTCATCGATGCAGGAAATTTTAAGGGACAAAGAGAGCTGGAGAAATTGCAGGAGCACACCTATATGGAGGTGGACAAGATTGCAAGCCTCATTCGCAAAGAGGGCTATAGCGTCGAGTGCCTCGTGTCAACTGGCCTCGACATCGGAGATGAAGTGGCAAGGCTGGCACAAGAGGTCCACGCTAGACACCCATCGTGCATCTTTGTAGGGGGACAGCTGGTCTTCCCCCATGAAACGATCATTTCGCGCTGGCTTCACAACCAGACACTCTACATTATCCAGCGCCGTATCCATGAGCTGGCCTATCCATTTATCACCATTCCCGTCTATATGGAATAGACCCTCACCTCGTTCTCTCTTAATCTTGATCGTGATCTTGATCTTAATCTTTCTCCTCGCACAGCAAGATTAAGATCATGATCAAGATCAAGATTAAGATTAGAAAAAGAGCCTTTGCATAAAAATCGGTAAGTTGTACCATGCCTTCTTTCCGAATTTGGAAAGTGGAGCAGAAGGTGAAAGTGCGACCTTTCAGACTTACAATCAAGCCACAAATTGATGACTATTCTGCGTCGGATACCTCTCTTGAGTATATTGCTCACTTTGAACAGCTAGTCGATAAGGCCCTGGCTGAAACACACTTCGAAGACAAAAGAGATTTTCTGGCGTGGACAAATGACGCCCTCCCCTTAGTCAGGTGGAGTGATGAGGAGATGTCATCAGACTCACTCAGGCTCTTTATCTTTTGCCGAAACCAGCAAGAAGCCCTTTCAGAAGAATCCATTTACTTTTTTATTAAGCAGCGCATCTTTCACGGAGAAGGCGCGCTCCCAATCAATTTCCGCTATCTTCCCTTTCGCTTTGAAGAGATCCCGAGCGCAAGCTTTTTAGCCTATGATCTGCACTTTTTCCACATCAACGGCCGCCTCAGACACCAGATCAAGAGTAATCTACCACGCCTCGCTCAAGACATTGCCCTCGCGCTTCGCGCACCGGCCTTTGCCAAGTATGCTCCACAAACGGGAACGCAGTTCAACCAGAAAAATGCCGCCATTTATGAACAGCTGATTCCTATCCAGAGAAGGCTCCCCCAACACTTTGACAACTCTCTTCTTAACGACTTTACACGCCTGCTTTGGCTCTCAAGCGCCGACTTTATCGCAGAGCGCGAACCACTCCACATCACACGGCTTATCTGCTCCCACTCCATTATCTACAAGCAGCTGGCAAGGCTCTTCC
>JAFEGS010000435.1 GCA_018239705.1 Verrucomicrobiota bacterium
TTGTAGCCGCCATCGTTTCTGCGAGGGCCCTTTGGGATCATTTCTTCGTAGTCGGGCCTAAAGTAGAATGGATTACTGGCCTCCGAGCTATGCTGTGCGCTGTCTTGGTCTGATAATCTAGAGCTAGAGGGGGAGAAGGGGGTGGAGGTAGAGGAGGAAGATGCTGGTGATAAGTCTGTGTTATGGTGGTTTGGCGACATTTCGGAGCTGAAGGGAGGCAGGTCGTTGTCTGAGGAGTCGGAAGGAAAGCAGCTCGACTCTGATGAGTCAGATGAGTCAAAGGAAGGGTCCATGGCGCGCGCAAAGTTGATGCCTTCCGGCTGATAGACCTGCAGGTAGTGATGGTGGTAGAAGTTCCAGCCGGCCCCTAAGGTGCCCTCTTCGAGGTGGGAGCTGGAGTAGGTGTGCCCGAGAGCGTATGGGTCGGGCCCGGAGACGATGTGGTTTGCGTCTGAGACAAAGAAGTCGCCAGTGATCGCGTTGACGGTGCCGTTGATGACGGAGGAGGGCATGGCGGTCATGTTGACGAGAGAGGTGGGCGCTGGCTCGGGGACGAAGTTTTTGGGTGTGTCAACAGCAAAGAGGCGATTTTGGGCTTTGTCTTCATCGGCTGGGAGTAGAGAGGAGGTAAGGGTGAGATGAACGCAGAGAAACCAGAAAAACTGTCGCATGAGTGAGCTCCTGTATTATGGGGCCACGAAACAGATACCCTTTTGCCGGATTTTAGGGAATCGGAATTTTCAATTTTGTCATTTGCCGGAAAATAGGTGAGAGAGAGGTAAGCCTCTAGAAATTTATAGGAACTAACTGTTCGGTATTCTATGAAATTTACTGGAGGAAATTAATTTAATGAAGCTGATCTTTATTGACTTAAATTGACTACAAGTATTTAATTTATTTCTCGATAAGAGAGGGGAAAATGAAAAGTGTTTATGATCTACTGGATAAAGTTCTTTGTCAAGAACCACTTACAAAGGAAGAAATCGACGAAGTTGCTCAGAGCGTAAAAGATACAAAACCTGGCAATGACAAAGATCTTGCAATGCTTATCGAGATTCTCGGTGCATCAGGAGCAATCGAACATCGAAAAGTAGTCGAACAGTTTCTGTATTATCCAACTGATCCCTGGGTTTCACGCAAGGCTTTGGATGTCTTATGCAACTCTTGGAGTTTAACAAAAGAGTACCTGAATGAACTGAAAATGTTCATTCGAGGAGTAGAATGGGACAACTTCGAAGAAATTCGTTTGGGTGCTATCTCTCATGCCGGTGACTATTTAAGCAGAGAATACGACAAAGAACTTCTTCAACTGTTGATTTCTGTTTTTGAAGATCTTGGAAAAAGCGATCACCAGGAGTTGCTTCAAAGTGTAGTGTATAGATCCATAGCTCTAGCTATTGGAAAGGATTGGCTTGAGATCCAAGATAGCCGTGAGGTAGAGATCTTTTTGCGATATAAAGAATTTGACCGAATTGATTTATCGGTTATTCAGCAAGCTCGTAACATGAT
>JAFEGS010000436.1 GCA_018239705.1 Verrucomicrobiota bacterium
ATATTAATGAAATTCTTAAAACAAAAATTGCATGCCCTTCCCTTAAAAAATTAAGCCTCGTGGGCTCTTCTGTCCAGATGTCAGGGAGCTGGCAAAAACGGCTGGCAATAAAATTTCCAAGCCTAGTTCGAGTTGATGTGACATTGGGAAGCACTGTAAGGAAAAGCCCCGGTCTTTTCGATCCTATTACCTTTGTGACCTGCGTGAAGGCGCGCATCCACTACCCCTGCGGGCATATACTGAGCGAGGCAAGTCGGATTAATTGCGTGGCTCCCTGTGCGCTTTGCAAAGGGGAAATTGTAGATCTCTATGAAGCGCAAGGCCATATTACCAGGTTTGAGAAGAATCCAAACAAAACATGGAAGTCGACCGTGGTCGACTACAAGCGAAAACCTCTTGTAGAGGGGCAAATCTATTTCCACCCCAACTGCCAGCAGTTTTTTAATGAAGAGACCCTCAAAGAGCTCTACCACGAAGCTGCTATCGAACAGATACTCAAAGCAGATGACGCCTGCGTCTGCTGCCTGCAGCAAAACGCGAAGGTAGCAATCAAGGGGCTTTTCAAGGCATATCCTACACTTACAGAAAAAAATGAGAGTGAAAAATCGCAGCAGCTAACCCTATTTGCAGATCCCTGCTATATCGACGTAACGGCTTCATGATTTTCCGTTGAATAAAACCCAAGTAATTTGTATTGGTAAGTAAAAATGTAAATTTACTTGGAGAGTATCAGTTATGAAAATATTCCATCTCGCTATGCTTGCTATCGCGCCAATGCTGCCATGTGTAGCAAGCGATGAGATAGCAGTCCAGCTGATCGCTAATGGGGGGATGGTGGGCCAGCCTCAGATGACCTTTAACAACGGCTCCACCTTTGTCACCATTTCTAACTACCACATCAAAATCATTGCCGAGCAGCGCCTCTCAGACAACCTCGTACAGGTTGTTGCTATACCGAGCCAGACAGGGGTGCAGTTCAACATTACGGGCGTCTCGCCGGGAGAGATGCCTCCCAGTTCCAATATGGGCGGGCCTGCCGTTAACGTTCAAGGCGTTGTCTCATTTCGGACGGGTGGGCCCAACATGACGCGAGTGCCGGAAACGATACCCGTGCAGCTCAACTCGGTCACAAACTTTTCCATAAGCGCCGATACGGCGACTATGCAGGGATACTCCTGTCTCCAGAGACAGATGTAGTAATTTTTCGTGCCCTATTTCAATAACTGACTGATTGGTTTGAAGAGGGGATTCTGAGAGTCCCCTACAAGCTCAAAGAGAATCGTTTCACAGGTGGTGATTCTCACGCCCATTGTGCGCATCTCTCCGATTGCGGTGCGGCGATCGACCGGAGTGCGGCTTGAGATGGCATCGATCGGTAAAATGACCTTTTTTCCCTTTCTCATCAGGTCCCTGGCTGTCTGCAGCACGCACACATGTGCTTCAAGCCCCACCACAATCCATGAAGCCATCGGATAGGCAAGAATGGCCTGAGCTGTAGCCT
>JAFEGS010000437.1 GCA_018239705.1 Verrucomicrobiota bacterium
CTGGGAGAAGCAGGAACTAAGCCATGTATAGAAATGTACAGATTTTAGAGAGCGGTACGACTATGATGACGCTGCTCGATGGTTGCCAGAAAAAACAAATGTCTATCTGATGCGGGATGAAAAGAACTCCTAGAGTTTTTTCTAGCACTTAAATTTATTTCGTTTCAAAAATTTCTATTTTAAAAGGTATTTTTATTTATATTTTTGGTATACTTTTCTTTTGTTGCCAATAAAAATAGTACATGTTCACCTCCTATCTCGAATGCGTCCACGCGGCGAGAGAAGACAGATTACCACTCGCAGCCCGCCTACGCACTCGAGATAGGGGGTGAACATGTACAAATATAGGGATATCTCGTGTGTACCTCTGTTCAAAATCTCTTCTACGACCCATTTGCCTCTTCACACATAATAAGTGGTTTTGATAGATCGGCGGATGTCATGAGCGTATTCTCTTACTGCTCATCCCGAGTTCAGAAAGTGGCAGAAGAGAGTATCTCAGCCATACAAGAATCTCTTCTTCTCACAACACAATTTGCATCGTTATTCGTCTCAAATCACGTACTGCTTGGTTTATGTAAAATCACAGGCTATGAAGTGTTGAGACATGGAACGAGCTGGTGTAACTTTCTGTCGATTGTGCAAAATGGAGCAGATCCCACAAGAGGAGGAGAAACTACAGGTGCAGCGAGGGCTTTTTTAGGTAGTAATGTAAAACACCTTGCTGCAAGAGCGAGAGGGCACTTTTACGTTACTAGAGATAGTGAATTGTCACTAGATGCGAATTGTGGCCCCTTTACTGGTGTAGTTACGTATCTTGCCAAAAGCATAATACCCTCTATGCACGCATTTTTAGTGTACATCAAGGTGTATCAAGAACAAAACCTTTTGAGTCCTAAAAATGAAGTGCCTGCGTGGGCACTCATAGGGTGTCTGTTTTGCGCTATTTTCACTCCCAAAATACAGTTTATCTATTCGCTGGAAGAGATTCATGGAAATGGTGCACAACCTGCAATTTTTGAAAACGATCCCGACTACAGACATTCTGCGTATCAAACCTCTGAGCTTCTTCCAAGAGACAGAATTGGCCTCCTTGGGCTGGTAGCAAACGCAAAAAAGGAGCATGTCTTTGAACACATATCAAATAATCCGGGAAGAGTAGCTGAAGGGGTAGCACAGCTCGCTGTGGGCATCTTCCTTACAGCTACAGGTCTCGGACTATTCTTCTAACAGCATCCTGGGGTTCTTGAATTTTCTTGCGGGAATTGCTGCATTAGCAATAAAAATCTTGACGAACTAATTTGTTTTTTATACATTACTTTATTTAATTTTAACAGGACATAAAAATGAATGTTTATTCAGCAACAGATAAAGTATTTCAGAATGATAATAATCAAGAGACTGTAGGGCACGATCATTCCACCGAAGAAGAGCATCTTGAAACTGCACATGAGTCTCAGGCATATACACTACCCACTATTTTTTCTCTCGCTGGAGGAAA
>JAFEGS010000438.1 GCA_018239705.1 Verrucomicrobiota bacterium
AGAATCTAGAAAGGGAATTTCGACAGAATCTGCCGCACCCATTTCCTGAAAGCGTCTCGCAGCCGGGAGCACTCTACTTTCAAAGCTTGCCACCGTCTTATTATAGGCTTCAACCGAGCCGCTAAGCGACTTCTTCAAACGCACAAAATGGTCAGCCATTGTGCTGAGGCGGTCATAAAGCGTCTTTCCCTGCTCGCAAATAGCCTGTGCATGTTCTGCCACAGTCACCTCTTTCCATCCATAGGCAACTGCGCGAAGAAGTGCAATCAAGGTTGTCGGCGTTGCTAAAAGCACTTTCCGCTCAACGCCATATTCGATAAGAGAATGGTCAAACTCAAGAGCCGCGCTAAAAAAGGACTCGGCCGGAAGAAAGAGAATCACAAATTCCGGTGTGGGCTGGAAATGTTCCCAATAGGCCTTCTCTCCAAGGCTCGCAAGATGGCTCTTTAAGTGGCGAGCGTGCTCCTTCATCTTCTGCGCCCTTGCCTCCTCACTTGAAGCCTCTGTTGCTTCAAGGTAAGCCTGTAGCGGTGTTTTGGCATCGACAATGATCGAGCGAGAATTGGGAAGGCGAACAACAAGGTCGGGTCGTATGCGACTCTCATGATTTGTCATCTGCTGCTGCTCAAAAAAATCACAATAGGCCACCATGCCCGCCATCTCGACGACGCGCTTAAGCTGCAGCTCTCCCCATTTTCCGCGCACTGACGGCACGTGAAGAGCCTTGACAAGCTTACTTGTCTCGTTTTGAAGGTGCATCTGGGTAGAGGCAAGAGATTTCAGCTGCTCGGTGATGCCTACGTAGGCACTCTGCCTTATCTTTTCAAGCTCGTGGATCTTGCCATCAACCTTCTGCAGTGACTCATAGAGCGGCTTTACGATGTCCTGAACAGCGAGCTCCTTCTGCTGCATTGAGCCTACATATTTTTCAAAGGTCAGTTTCGCCGCATCAAAAAAGGAGCGCTGCGATTCGCGGATTGCATCGGAAGAGATGGCCTTAAATGCTGCTGTGAGCTTTTCCTGGTCTTGTACAAGCAGCGCCATTTTTTCATTTGCCAGCCTCTTTTCTTCCTCAAGTCGAGCAGAAAGTTCTGCCACCTTTGAACAGAGTTTATTTTTCTCAGCCTCATAAAGGAAAAGCTGCTCTTCAAGAGATGCCGCCCGCTGGCTTCTCTCTTTAAGTGTAGCAACAAGCCCGGCATGGCGAATGGCAAGAAAGAGCGTTACTGCGAAAAGTGCACAAAAGAGAAAAGAACAGATATACAACATGGTGAAATTTATCCTCTGACAAGCTATAAGTAGTAGATTGCATAAGTATACACAAGGAACCGAGTCTTGAACACCCTTAAAAAAAATAGTAATTGGCTACTGCCCGCACTTATTCTCCTCGTGCTGACCCCCTTTAGCGCCACAGTAGACCTCTTTGTTGCCAAATCAATATTTTATCAGGGAACTCCTGAGACAGCTATCGAGTCGCACGGCTTCTTTTCTACCTC
>JAFEGS010000439.1 GCA_018239705.1 Verrucomicrobiota bacterium
AAGGTTATGAAAACAACTTTCAAAAATAAGATTATAGTCTGTTTGGCAAGTGCCGCCGTATTAGGTGTGCAAGGCGTCTCTTTTGCGGTTGATTCAATCCCGTCTACAGTAGTGCTCATCAAAGAAGAGGCATTACAGCAGCAAAATAGTTTGAAGAAACTTAACTTACAAATCGACCTTGCCGAGAAGGACATTAAGGCTTATGGCTTACAAAAATCTTCTTTGGAAAAGGAGATAGTGTCGCGTCTTTCCAAAGCGCATATTTCTGTGACAAATGAATCGAAAGAGCCCAAGCTTCTCCTCCGCATCACAAGCAAGCCGGCCGATGATATCATAGCAACTATAGTGCAGTTTTCTTTCTTTGAATCGGGTACCTTTGATAAAAATCGCAGTGATAAAATGGCTATTACCTGGTCTGAAGGGGCTTTGCTCACAAGCAAAAAGGAGAATGTTTCTAAAGATGTGAATGCTGCTGTAGACCGGATGGTTGATAACTTTGTCCGAGAGTTTACTTAAGAAGGCTATTGGTTTAACTTCGTCCAGTGTCATTTCGGGCTGCGACCGGCGGTCTCGAGAAGTTTTCTCGTCGCCCATAGCTAGCGCTATGCGCTCCTCGAAAACTTCTCGATCCCTTGGTCTCGCTCCGAAATGCCATGTGGACGAAGTTAAACCAATAGCCCTTAAGAACGTGTTAGAAAAAAATTTTAAATTAGCAGAAAGGGAAGCCCATGTTTCGCCATGGTCTACACATTTTCACATTCTCCGGCATCAAAATAGTCATTGACCAAAGCTGGGTTATTATTGCACTCTTGCTTTCCTGGTCACTCGCTGTGGGATATTTTCCCTCTCTGTATCCAAATCTCTCTATCGGCACCTACTGGATTATGGCTATTGCCGGAATGCTCGGACTCTTTGTGTGTATTCTTCTGCACGAAATGGGACATGCCATTATAGCTAGGGCGTATCAACTACCGATATCTCGCATTGTGTTGTTTATTTTTGGGGGTGTGGCAGAGATAAAAAAAGAGCCTTCCCATCCAAGAGCAGAATTTTTGGTTGCGATCGCAGGACCCATTGTCACCATCCTCATTGCACTATTAATGTATGATTTGACGATGTTAGGGGAGTCGTCCGGCTGGTCTCCACCGGTGATAGGGATAACAGATTATCTCGCTAAGGTGAATATAGCGTTACTCTTGTTCAATTTGGTTCCTGCTTTTCCATTAGATGGAGGTCGTGTTTTTCGAGCAATTTTATGGTGGTATAAAGGCAATTTTGGTTGGGCCACAAAAGTTACTTCTGCGTTTGGTGTAGGGTTTGCCATTATCCTTATGTGTCTTGGTTTCTTCTTGCTCCTTTCAGGCAGCTTCATAGGTGGCATGTGGCTAATTATCATAGGTTTGTTTTTAGAATTTGCTGCATCTTCGACACGTACAAAACTGTATATCGATCAAGAAATTCAAGGCCAAAAAGTATCCAAATTCATGA
>JAFEGS010000043.1 GCA_018239705.1 Verrucomicrobiota bacterium
CAGCTTATCCAGGAGCTCAATCTTACCTTAGCCTCTTCAAGCGATCATGCTGCAAAGATAAAGACCCTCAACCGACCCGAAGAGAAAATAGCCTATGCAACTGACTGCCTCTCTAGCAAGGCCAAGGAGACGTTTGCGCTTCTCTCTCAAGAGATCCAGCTGCAGCTGCTGCTCGATCGAGACCCTCACGGCAACGTGCAGGTGTCAAAGATTGAGACCGAGCGGCTCTTTATCTACCTTGCAAGTAAAGAGATGAAACGGCTTGGAGTGCCCTTTTCAGGCCAGCCAATCTTCTGCGGCTACGAAGGCCGCTCCTGCCTGCCAAGTAATTTTGACTGCAACTACTGCTATAGCCTTGGCAAGCTTGCCCTGCTCCTCATTGCAAGAGGCCATACCGGATATATCGTCTCTTTGCAGCATCTTGCCTCCCCTGTCCGCGACTGGCAAGCTGCAGTGACTCCTCTTATCTCGCTGCTTCACCTCGAAGAGCGAGATGGCAAACAAAAACCGGTTATCGCCAAGGCGCTTGTCGATCTTGCAGCTGCTCCCTTTACACTGTTTGCCTCAAAAAGAGAGGCATGGCGACTGGATGACCAGTACTGCCAAGTAGGGCCAATGCAGTTCTTTGGTCCGCCGGAGCTCCAGAATGATCCTCCTCTCACGCTCCAGCTTCGTTAATTGGGTATATGTAAAATGTCTTTATGTAGTAAAATCGATGGCTATGAATAGACACTCACTTCTTCACCTTCTCAATCTCGATGCTGTTGGCGGCGTAGAGGAGCTCTTTACCCATTTCCTCGAAAGATCTCCCTCCGTTCAACCCTGCGACCATCATATCTTGGTAACAGGCAAAAAGCCTCATCGCTTTTTCCAAACGCGCCTGTCCCAATGCAAAAAATCGCTTACACAGGAAAAGTATTGCTGCGGGCTGAAAATCCCCACCTGGCTACGAGAAAGAAGGCGAAAGCGCCTCATCGCTTCTTGCAAGCCAGATGCAATTGTGCTCTGGAATCGCTTAGAATCCTTCAAGCAGCTCAAGAAGATCGCACCATCTAGCCGCATTGTCTACTATGAGCATGGAGCCTCCTGGTATGAGCCGCAAAATTCCCCCTGCAAAGAGGCGCTGAAGGATGTAGATACGATCATAGCCAACTCCCATGCAGCAAAACGGCTTTTGCAGCTTAAGTGGGACATTACCTCCCCTATCCACGTTGTCGAAAACCCACTTAAAGCAGATGTCTTGGCCGCAAAAGCTCCAAAGCGAGCCCCATCTCTTACGAAAAAAGCACTGCATATTGGTTTTGCCGGCAGACTCATCCCCTTAAAGGGCGTGACGCTCCTCCTCCACGCAGTGAATATCCTCCACAAGCGAGGAGTTCCGGTCGAGCTCTCAATAGCAGGCGATGGTGAAGATAAGGTGAGGCTACAGCAGGAGGCAAAAAGGCTCGGTATTGACGAGCGAGTCCATTTTGTAGGCTGCATTCCCAACATCTCTCAATTCTATGGAAAAATAGACCTTCTTGTTGTTCCCTCTATTCGTGAGCCACTCGGCCTTGTGGCACAAGAAGCTGCCCTCTCTGCATGCCCTGTACTTGCAAGCCTCGTAGATGGCCTGCCGGAAGTTGTGCTTCACGGCAAGACCGGCTACTGCCTCGCTCCAACACTCGATATCGCACAATATGGCTCATTTGGAGGCTCACACAAACAGCTACCGGACACTGTCTACGACCCCATCACCGACTCCCTCTCAAAGCCAAAAATTGTAGACCCAGCTGTTATTGCAGAGCACATTGAGAAGCTTGTAGAAAACCCCTTCACCTATGAAGCACTCAGCAAGCAGGCGCTTGCCTTTGCCAAGGGAAGACCAACCACCATGCAGTACACACAGGCACTATTAAATTGCTTATAATTGAGTATCTGTGATACTCCTTAAAGATCTATTATGGAGCATAAGAGCATGATGACACAGCCGTTTCTTACAAATCCTCTCGAAGAGCCAACAACGAGCAAAATTGCTGACCCTTGCGTCTTGGTGATTCTTGGAGCAACTGGTGATCTCACCTCAAGAAAGCTGCTGCCGGCACTCTATAATCTTGAGCGCGAAGGCCTTCTGCCCTCACATTTTGCATGCGTAGGCTTTGCCAGAAGAGAAAAAACGCACGAGCAGTTCCGCACCGAAATGTACGATGCGATCAGTAAATACTCCCGAGTAAAGCCTATCGACCAAAAGCTCTGGAACGAGTTCTCGGAGCAGATTTTTTATCATCGCTCAGAATTTGATAATGATGAGGGCTACATAGCACTCGATCGCTTTTTACAAGAGATCGACACAAAATTTGGGACCAAGGGAAACCGTATCTACTACCTCTCCACTCCTCCAAGCTACTTTCCGGATATCATCAAAAGACTCGGGAGCCATGGGCTTATCTACAATCCTGAAAAGGTCCACAACAAATGGTCAAAGATCATTATTGAAAAGCCTTTTGGACGCGATCTTGCCTCTGCAGTGGCTCTTCAGCGCGAAATTACAGAACACCTCAAAGAAGAGCAGATCTACCGCATCGACCATTGGCTCGGAAAAGAGACAGTTCAAAATTTACTTGTTATGCGCTTTGGTAACTCTATTTTTGAATCGATCTGGAACAACCGCTACATCGACTGCGTCCAGATCACTGTTGGCGAAGATCTTGGAGTAGGCACGAGGGGGAAATTCTGGGAAGAGGCAGGCATGCTCAGAGATATCGTGCAAAACCACATGATGCAGCTACTCTCTTTGGTAGCAATGGAGCCGCCCGTAAGCACGCAGGCAGACTCTATTCGCGATGAGAAAGTAAAAGTACTCCACTCTATACGCCCTATACCTATTCCACATCTCGATCAGCATGTCATCCGCGCGCAGTATGGTCCGGGCTTTATCGACGGTGAGCCTGTTAAAGGATACCGACAAGAGGACAATGTCAGTCCTACCTCTACTATAGAGACCTACGTAGCCATGCAGCTCTTTGTCGACAACTGGCGATGGGCCGGTGTGCCCTTCTATCTACGCGCAGGCAAGCGACTGCCAAAAAAAGCGACAGAGATTGCAGTCTGCTTCAAACAGGTGCCCGGCGTGCTTTTTGGCAAATGCAGCTGTCGGGATGAAGCAAATGTTCTTGTGATCAGGATTCAACCTGATGAAGGCATATCGCTTCGCATCAACTCCAAAGTGCCCGGTATGAGCGGTATCACGCAGCCTGTCAAGATGGATTTTCGCTACGGCTCCTACTTTGGTGCTACGCCGCCGGAAGCATATGAACGACTTATCTGTGACTGTATCTTAGGCGACTCTACTCTCTTTGCCAGGGAAGATGAGGTGCTCACTTCGTGGCAAATCCTCACTCCTGTGCTCAATCGATGGGAAGAGGTACAGCCACACGACTTCCCCAATTACGCTGCAGGCACATGGGGTCCGCAAGCTGCTGAACAGCTCCTATTTAAAAACAACAGACAGTGGCGATTTGTATAAGGATTTTACGAGCTATGATCACTAGAAATTATTTAGAAGAGGCTCCCCTCCCTACGCATGCAGAGGGACAAAACGTCATAAAGGCATCGCTATTCAATCTGATCGTAGTGACAAACACGCTTCAACGAGCAATCCACTGCCAGGAGCTTGTGCGCTCGATTACCGAAAAATTTCCCTGCCGCGTGATATTTGTACAGGTAGATGAGGCCAGTCAGCCAGACTTTTTCCATACGGAACGCTCCGTGCAGGCCTCAGGACTGGGAGACAATGCCGTCTATTTTGACCAGCTGCTCATCGAGTCGTCAGCAGACCAGCTGCACAAAGTACCCTTCCTGATCCTGCCAAATATTATCCCGGACTTACCGATTTATATTTTACTTGGACAAGATCCGACCCAAGAACACACTATTTTACCACAGCTCCAAAAATATGCAGCCCGCGTGATCTTTGACATTGAAGCTATCGATGACCTGCAAGGCTTTAGTGAAAAGATGCTTGCCGCTTTGCATATTGCGCATTGCAACTACGTAGATATCAAATGGGCCAAGCTAAAGCCATGGCGAGAGGGCATAGCTCGTGTCTTTAACGATCCAGAAAAGCTTGAAATGCTGCAGCAGAGCAAAAGCGTCCAAATTACCTTTGTAGGCAGGTGCGACCAGTCTGAACAAAAAAATGAACTTCAAGCCCTCTACCTCCAGGCGTGGCTTGCCTCCCGGTTAAACTGGACCCTCCTCAATGTAGAAAATGAACAGGGGTATATACGCATTTCCTACCAGTCAAAAAACCAGCCGATCACCTTATCGATACTGCCCAAAGATAGCGAAGCGCTCGAGACCGGATCTCTATTTGCTGTCGAAGTGATGAGCTATGATGATGCCCATTTTCTGATCTCTCATGAAGGCGTAGGCACGTCAAGCCACGTGACTGTCCACGCTTCGACTCGCGACCGATGTGAAATGCCCTACACGCTCTTTTTCACAAACCATCAAAAGGGCTCATCGCTTGTACAGGAGATGTTCTACCAGCCTTCAAGCGAGCATTATGCCCAGATGCTGCAGATATTCAGCTCTCCCTTGTGGGGGAAACTGGCCTGATGAATAGAAAACTGTGCCTATTTGAAACTGAGCAGGAGGCCATCGCCTTTTGCACCTCCCATTTTCTACAAGAGGCTAAAAAGGCCCTTCTCGAAAGAGGCACCTTTGCTGTAGCCCTCTCCGGAGGAAGCACGCCAAAGAAATTTTTCCAGGCTTTAAGCGATGCAAAAGAGACGCTTGACTGGAGTAACATCGTACTCTTCTGGAGTGATGAACGGGCCGTGGCTCCAGATCATCCTGACAGCAATTTCGGCATGGCCATGCACTACCTTGGCAAAAAGCCCTTCAATGAAGCAAAGATGTTTCGCATGGAAGCTGAGCGAACAGATGCCGATGCTGCCGCCCGGGAGTATGAACGACTCATCCATGAGAGGTGCCCTGAAGGCCGCTTTGACATTGTCTACCTCGGCGTTGGCGAGGATGGCCACACGGCCTCCCTCTTTCCTCACACTTCCGCCCTGACAGTACGCGATAGAAAGGTGGTAGCAAACTACGTTGAAGCAAAAAAGAGCTGGAGAATGACGCTGACCTTTCCTTGCATCAATGAGGCGCGAAATATTGTTGTGCTGGCTTTAGGCCCCTCCAAAGCGCCTATCATCAAGGAAATATTTAATCCAGTGGGCAAAGAGCTATTACCGGCAGCCCTTGTCGGCACACAAGAGACCCCTGCACTTTTTATTTGTGATCGAGCAGCAGCAAATGAATAATATACGAGTGGCACTCGAAAGTTCTGCAATTATTTCTGATGCTGCTCTCTGCGTCTCTGCGTCTCTGCGTCTCTGCGTTGAATTTTTAATCCGGATGGCGTTTAAGCCAAAATTAAACGCAGAGACGCAGAGACGCAGAGACGCAGAGAATAGCAACAGACATTTCAACCGGGAATAGCACATGCTTGTCCTTGGCATTGAGACCACCTGCGATGAGACCTCCTGCGCTGTTGTCCGAGACGGTGTTGAGATACTCTCCAACGTTATCTATTCACAAATCGACATCCATAGTAAGTTTGGCGGCGTTGTCCCAGAACTTGCATGCCGTCACCATATCGATGCCATCTCCCACGTACTTACAGAGGCACTACACAAGGCCAATGTTACACTCCAAGAGATTGACCTCATCGCCGTAGCAAAGGGACCCGGTCTGATCGGAGCCCTTCTGATTGGCATCCATTTTGCAAAAGCGCTTGCCTGGTCATTAAAAAAGCCAATTGTCGGCGTCAACCACGTTGAAGCACATCTCTACGCAGCGATCATGTCTCAGCCGCAACCTGCCAGCCTGCCTGCCCTTGGCGTCGTCTTGTCAGGAGGCCATACAAGCCTTGTGCACATGCATGGGATAGGAAATTACTCACTTCTTGGTGAGACAGTTGACGATGCTATTGGAGAAGCTTTTGACAAAACAGCCAAAATTTTAGGGCTGGGATATCCGGGCGGGCCTATTATCGAAAAGCTAGCAAAGAAGGGAAACCCAAAACGTTTTGCCTTTAAAGCAGGACAGGTCAAGGGACGAGAGCTCGATTTTTCCTTTAGCGGTATTAAAACGGCCGTCTACTATACGATCAAGGACATGCAGCTCTCCCAAGATGATATCTGCGATGTAGCCGCCTCGTTCCAGGAAGCGGTCTTTTTTGATGTCCTTCGCAAAACAGAGCTTGCTATTGCAGTTGCAGGCATAGAGGCTATCTATTTGGGCGGCGGAGTGACGCAAAATTCCTACTTACGAGAGCTTTTCCAATCAAAATGTCCCACTGCCTGCTTTTGGCCCAAAGGCGATCTCTGTCTCGATAATGCAGCGATGATTGCAGGCCTTGGCTACCACATGAGCCACTCAGAAAGCCCCTTCAGCATTGAACCGGAAACAAGAATCCCTTTCCATAAATAATTCATTGACATCCTACATAGTATTCTTCTATTTATTCAAAAAAGGGGATGGATACTATGCAACCTCCAAAAAAGGTCAATACAAACGATAATGCAATGATTCTCGACGAGCAACCGCCTGTAGAGACCGAGCAGCCAAGGCCAAATTCGGTAGAGAAAAAAAGCTACCTCCTATTCAAAAGAACTGCATCACAGTCTACATCCAGCTCTGAAAAAGAGCCTGAAATCAAAACGCCGACGAAAGTCATGCCCACTATAGAGCTAAAAGAGCCCTCCAACAAAGTCGAGAAGATGGTCGTGGAGGTAAAAGAGCCGAAGACGAGGTTACGCTCGCTCTCCATTGGCTCATTCTATAGCAGTCCAAAAGTAAGTAAAAAGCAGCCGCAGCAAGTAAAAACTGAAAAACTACCAACCTGTGAAAGTATCATTAACAGTAACTTTACCCTCATCACTGAAGAGACCATTCGTAAGATGATCCCTAAGGAGCGGGTAAGCCTGCAAAAGGCCCTTGAAAATACGAAAAAAAGGGCAAAGAACAGTGATCGAGTTGAACTGTTTACGCGAACAGCACGTGGGCTTGAGCTTATAGCAGCCATCCAGGAAGAGCTAAGAAATGAACAGCTCATCAATCTGATAGAAAAAAATGAGAATGATCACTGGAGCGCCCTTTTTATAGCCGGAGAAACGATCATTCCACCTGCGAAGCTCTTCTCTCTTATCCGAAGTAAAATAGAAATTTTAAATAAAGAGCACTCTCCACGCTTGCAACTCGTGCCCTTTCAGCTATTTTGCACTCATTGGCTGGAGAGAAATAAGGGAAGCCTGCTTATAAAGCAGGCAGAGCCTGAAATAAAAGCCATTATCGACTTGACAAGCCAATCTCTTGAACAGTCGGTCTCAAAGCAGAGTCGAACGCTCCACACTACCCTGCAAACTGCGCTTATTGAACGGCCTCTTACTACAAAATTGGTAAAGTACCTCAGCGACAATTATATCAACTTCTCA
>JAFEGS010000440.1 GCA_018239705.1 Verrucomicrobiota bacterium
TTACCCACGGCTGCTTGTAATAAGAGAGACTCTTGACTCGATGAAAGGGTCCGGATCATAGGAGTTCCTCAGTACTGATAATTGACTATTGTATGTTATCAGTAGTGAAAAACCAAGAAATAGGTGATTGTCAAGCACAATGAGGCGATTGCTGCCAGGCTTTGACAGGAATGTGGTGGCCACCAAATTTCATATACTCTGAAAATCGTGAATGATGTCAGTCAAAGGGGCCATCACAGTCCCGCTCATTTTGGGTTATTAAATTCTTTCTCAAATTCTTGGACTGTTTTGAGGATCTCTTGCCATTCAGGAATTTCTCTGAAAAACATTGGCTCCATCAGAGCGTAGTCCTTCTCAAGTTCTTTTAAGAGTCGTTTAGGAGGAAAGAGTTTTAAGGTTTCCCTCCGAGCTGATGGGTATTGTGCCCAACTGGATGCAAAGTAAATACTTTTATGCGTAGCAACTCGATCAAGAAGAGCAGCTTCTTTCAATGCCCGTTCTTTAATTGGGGAAAGGAGCAAACAATAAAAGTCATAAAAGTGTCTGGAGATCCTCTGTGGGAGACTTTTACCTTCTGGAAGATGGGCGTATTGATGAAGAATAGTCGCTTTCTCCCAAAAAGTACGTTCCGCATTTAAAACCCGCACTCGTATTTCTGGTTCAGTGACTTTATCGGGCAAGGCATGTTTAAGATAGCTTTGGACTACTTGTTGACTAACTGGCCAATGTTCCGATCTTGCACCCATTTCTATTTTTACTGATTGCTGAATATAGTCCCCTTTTGCAGAGATGTGCGGGTATTCAAATAAGAGTGTTTGACCATCAGGATCTCTTGTGTCAAGTATTATATTCCACCTTTCGTCATTTCCCAGCTTTGCGCCAATAGCTCCAGTCAAATCAAGAAGTAGCTTCCTTTGGACATATTCCGAACATGCCTTGTTAAGAGACTCAAGAATGGCCATCTGTTGCTTTTTTGATACCGCCTTTCCCGGGTCACGATCTTTGCAAAACCCAAAAAATTCCTTTTCAATAGAAAGATCCACGTCTTCAGAAAATCTATGAATGAGACCATAAACTTTTGAAAGCGAAGTACCCCCCTTAAATGTCAGATAAGGCTGTAGATCTTGCAATGAAAAAAGCCGTTCTAAAACCCATACAACCCAAAAATCTTTTTCTAATAATGGAAAAGGGATTCCTGTCATAGTAGCGACAGTGTCAAAAAAAAGTTGTCTTTCTCGTTTCTGCAGAAGATAAATTTCAGTCATAGTACATCCTTCATGGTATCAAAAAGAATTTGCTTGATCCATTGAGGAGCAAACGTAAGATTTTTCTCAAACTCAGTTCGCGTTGTACCTTGTAAAAAATTTTTAATTATTTGCATTGTTTTTTGATCAACATGGTTCTTCCCGATAAACTTAAGCGCCCAGACCGCTAAGACTTCTCTACTACCTGCTGCAAACATATTTTTCACAGTTGCT
>JAFEGS010000441.1 GCA_018239705.1 Verrucomicrobiota bacterium
GAACTTGACTACCAGTTCGTTATGGACTGTCTTAAGGACTACTCGTCCGCTCGAGCAAAATTGGGTAGATTACTGCATGAGCAGGCGTTAATCCGAGTAAAAAAGGGGCTATATCTCTTAGGTCCTCAATTCCAGCATCATCCCTACTGTCTAGAACTTGTTGCAAATCTCATCTATGGACCATCCTATGTATCTCTTGAAAGAGCACTCTATATTTATGGAATGATCCCAGAGCATGTTGAGGCCATCACAAGTGTCACCTCAAAGGCTTCTTGTTCTTACAGAACCCCAGTAGGTAACTTTATGTATGCTCATTGTCATCCAAAGAGCTACTCAGTTGGTATCACTACACGAAGCTATGGCGAAAATGAAAACCCATTCATAGCCACTCGTGAAAAGGCTTTGACAGATATGCTTACGATACGAAGAGGCAAAATAACGAGCGAAAAGCACCTTCAAGAAATTCTACTCGAAGATCTTCGGATCGAAGAAGAGGACCTGCTAGAGTTAGATCTTGAAAGGATTCAAGAAATCTACCAAGCGTATCCCCACAGCGCTGTCTATTTTTTGCAAAAATGGCTTACACAATTTAAGGCAAAGCAATGAATGATATCATCAGAAGAATGCTCCAACCCTATAATACAGCCACCAATGCCGAGGCAGAACGAGCTGCGAGAGAAATTCTTCAAGAAATCGCTCTTATAGGTCTCTGGAGAGGCAAATTTTTTGAACATGCCGCTTTTTATGGTGGTACTGCACTGCGCATTCTCTATGGATTAGATCGCTTTTCTGAAGATCTAGACTTTACACTCTTACAAAACAATCCTACATTCGAATGGGCTCTGTTTGAACGAAATGTTGTAGAAGAACTAATGAGCTTTGGTTTTGAAGTCTCTTTTTTAGAGAAAAAAAAGCAATTCGAAAGTGAAGTGCGCTCTGCCTTTCTCAAGACAAACACTCACCACGCTCTTCTTCAAATAGGCATAAAGGATTTAGTAAAAACGGGAATTCATCCTGAGACAACCATCAGGATTAAAGTAGAGATTGACACTCACCCGGTACTTGGATTTGAGGTAGAGCCTGTTTATCTAAGAGAGCCTCTACCTGTTCCTATTAGAGCGGTGAGGGAGACGAGTCTTTTTGCAGGCAAGCTACATGCTGCACTGTATCGTGCCTGGAAAATGCGCGTGAAAGGCAGAGACTGGTATGATGTGATTTGGTTTTTGAGAAGAGGTGTGCCACTTAATGTACACTATCTTGAAACGTGTATGCGTAGTGGCAAGGAACTGCAAGCCGATGAATCACTGACAAAGGAAAAGGTCATAGAACTTCTCTGTAGAAGGGTTGAAGCGATTGATCTCACCGCTGCAAAAGAGGATGTGGCCCCATTTCTCAAAGACTCAAGTGTGCTCGATTTATGGTCTATCGATTTTTTTAAGCACTGGTTCCATACACTCAAATTGGAGCAATAACG
>JAFEGS010000442.1 GCA_018239705.1 Verrucomicrobiota bacterium
ATTACAGAAAATGCCATTCGCATCTCTTTGGGCCTACAAGAAAGATTTGGACATGCAACCATACAATCCCTATCAGATCATCCTTTCATAATCCCTCGCATAAGGTCCTTGGCAAAGATGCACTATGATAGAAGTAACGAAGCCAAAACTACAACGCCACCTATAGTTAATTTTAGTGATAACGACATATGTCCTTGCGGTGGGTCGATGATATTTAGTACGATGGAGATCTCCCTCGATCCTGAAAAAAGCGTCCCAATTAAGCACCTGTCTATAAAATATTTCCCACCTTCTATGACATCCACTGACGCACCAATAAGGAAACATTTTGATGAAGATCTCACTTTCCAAACAAACGAGTCAATAAAGAAAAATGATGCCACAGAAGATAAGAAAAGGCATGCGATTGGGATATATAAAATAAGCCCTATAGAAGCTCTGATACATCTAGAAACTCAAGAATTTGCCATCGAAAAAGAACCACAAGAAGCACAACAAGAATCATTGAAGGCCATATCCGATCAAAAAAACGAATTAGGCCCACTGATTAATTGTATTTCTGAAAAAAACGAAATATTGCAGCATGTAATAGAGACTTTAGAATGCTCTAAATCTGAGACCAATGAACGAATAACAAATTGTCAATACAATGAGTTCCAATGCCTACAAGATTTAAAAGTCATTGTAATCGAAAAAGAAAAACTCATGCTACTTAACGCGCTAATTAGTAAATCAAAAGAACAATATTCTATACTAAAAGAACTGAGAAACGGTGACGGTACAGACCAGGATAAAATAGTTGTCAGTGAAGCAATAGAGATAGAAGAAACTGCGAAAAAAGAGATGGAGACTCTTGTGAAACGCGAGGGAGATGTTCGAAAGAAATTCGAGAATCTAGTTAACCTAAGGCTTGATCTAGTTAAAGCGCAGGTGATGGTAACCAATCTCGAAAAATATAAAACCTCTTAATTTATTGCGTGAGTGAGCAAAGCTTTTTGACCGTAGCTGCGGCAAGCCGCAGCTTACGCAGAGCTACTTTTTCCTTTTAGCACCATTGATGGCCCCTGTGATGTAGCTTCCCCCAGATACCATCACAAGTCCTTTTCCCGACTCGAATGTAATTGACCCTTGTACCACCGTCCGAGAATTCAGCATGACTGTTTGCAAGCCGCCATTATTTTTTACGTAGATAGATTTAACATAGTATCACACTAAAACAGATCATTAAACCTCTTGCATAATTCATCCCTTGCCCGTACCCATGCTTATTATAAATAGGATAGAGTAACAGCCTAATTTAATATATAAAATAATTTTGAATTTGAAGTCAAGAGTTTCTTTTAAACAGAGTTTCTTTTAAACACGCATCCCACAGAAATTATTGTTATTTAAATTTTTTATATGTATAATGAGGAAGAGATGCAAAGGAGGGTGGCCTATGTCTAGCCCTGATATTGACTCACAGGTA
>JAFEGS010000443.1 GCA_018239705.1 Verrucomicrobiota bacterium
TAAAGAAAGGGAAACACTATTGCCAAAACTAGAAAAGATCAAAGAAATTTTTCCTAGATTTATACAGATCCTTTCTACATATGTAGGTGGTACCGACGAACATATGGAAGTAGAAGAAACTCATGAATGCATAGCATGTCTAGTCAATCTAGTGACAATATGCGACGAGATTAAAACTAATATTAATAAAAAACTTGACCTGAAAGCTACATTTTTAGCAAATTCAACGAGAATTTATCAAGAATGGGAGGTTTTTCTTAAATTCACCGCGGAGAATTTTTTCTATCTTAGCGATGAAAAAAAGATGGTGTTATACAAAAAATTACTAGAAGCGGAAGAGACTTTTGATCAAATCCAGCAGATACAAACACAGCCAGACTTCATTGTAGCAACCTTCATCTCGATTCTCGCTCAAAAACACTCTTTTCTTATTGCTGAGGATGACCAGCAAAAAAATATGTACAAGATTCAAGTCTATTCCGCAGTACTAAACGACCCGCGGAGAAAATACCGCACTGATCGCGAAACACTATCTAGAATTATTACATCAGGGACGAACCATAACGGGATAAGAAATGCGAAACCTATGCTCTCATCAAGGAAATCACCTCACAATGTTACTAAGGATGCCGCTGATTCAATAATAAACAAAATTATTAGGGCTATAAATAAAGAATCAATTGAAAACAGTCTAGAAAAATCATGTAAAGAAAAAACCGTTAAATCGGATAAAGAGCTGTGCAATCTCCTAAAAAATGTGAAAAGAATTTACACAGCTACTTGTAAAATAGATCGTAAAAAACATAACCTGACAG
Organism: Verrucomicrobiota bacterium; assembly: GCA_018239705.1. Taxonomy (GTDB): domain Bacteria; phylum Chlamydiota; class Chlamydiia; order Chlamydiales; family FEN-1388; genus SZAS-6. The sequence goes on from JAFEGS010000443.1 coordinate 816, forward strand.
ATGCAGCACTGCTTAGAATTGCCTATGCTGTTGTATGTGTATTCGAGCTCAACTTATTTGACGGATACACTAATGAATCAATGATTGATCAGTATAAAAACTTTATTTACATAAATAAGAATGTTCCATCAGGATTAACTAGATCTTTGATTGTGAACACTGAAAATAGATCATTCACAATACTGTCTAAACTCCACGGAGACTTAAAAAAGAAGGATGGGCAAAAAGATATCTACATCACTGGTTGCATAAAGAAAATTTCAGCTTCAGCAACATTTTTCCCAACTGAGCAGGGGTATACCTGCTGTGAAACCATTCTCGCAGCACCTAAGAGCAAAAAGTACTATTTAGACCCCAAATTGGTGCATTATTTAACTCTTTTTCAAGGACAACGAGGCCTCGCAAGCTGCATCAGCTATATGGAATACCACAAAATGGTAGGCTCTCAGGCTCATTACAAGCAGCTATTTTTACAGAATAGAGCAGAATATTGCGACTTCGAACGTTTTTTTAATGGTGACAATGGCCATAGGTTAGATAACCCACGTACCTGGGAAATCATTTTTAGCCTGCTTGAAGATGTTGCTCATGGCATCAGCTTTATGCACGCACAGAAACTTATCCATTGGGACCTCAAACTCGAAAATATCCT
>JAFEGS010000444.1 GCA_018239705.1 Verrucomicrobiota bacterium
AACGCTTGCTGGTCCTGTTTAGAGAACGTGCGCCACCTATTATGTATTTCATCATACGTACCGCTCAAAAGCTCAAAGCTTGGATTTTTTAAGACTTTCGACTCTGCAAAACCTGGACTATGTACGCTTAGTAGAAGGAGCGATAACACAGCGCCCACACGAGAAAAAAATTGGCTTTTCATATCCCACTCATTTAAAAAAATTAATGCCATTTCATATAGTGAAACTTTTTTTCATATAGGAGATCAGGAAATTAAAGTACAATTTTTTTTGCAATAGGTGTGTGGTTATGTTGTAGAGGCCTGGGAAATAAACAGGTCTGTCTCCCTCTGGACAACCCCTGAAAGGGCGAGAAGAGCGATCATATTGGGAATAACCATCAAGGCATTCATAATATCGGCAAAGCACCACACCGACTCAAGTGCAAAGAGTGCTCCTGGGAGAATGAGCGCCACATAGAGCAATCGATAATAGGAGACAGCTTTTGGCCCAAAGAGGTACTCAAAGCACTTTTCTCCATAGTATGCCCAAGCAATAATAGTAGTATATGCAAAGAGAATTAAGCCAAGTACTACGACATACTTGCCAAAGCTCAAACTACTGCTGAAGGCAGCTATTGCCAGCTCCACTCCATTGAGAGGCACTCCTACTTGATCTACGCTGCCTAAGCAGCCTGAAACTGCAATAACAAGCGCAGTAATGGTGCAAATGACGGCTGTTGACACTAAGGTACCGGTCATCGAAAGCATAGCTTGACGGCCAGATGAGCTGGTTTTGGCAGCAGCTGCAGCAATTGAAGAGACGCCTAAACCTGCCTCACTACAAAAGACACAGCGCGACACGCCCATCTGCACAGCCATCATCGCAGTCGAACCCAAAATGCCTCCTGTAGTCGCCTGTCCGGTAAAGGCCGAAGAAAAAATCACACCTATTGCTGCTGGGAGTTGATCTAGATGGGCTACAATCACCAAAGCGCCAGAAAATATGTAAAAAAGTGCCATCACAGGTACAATCCAGGCAGATACGCGGGCAATACTGGTGATCCCACCAAAAAGGATGCAGCCAGTAATTGCGGTTACTACAATCCCAATAGCCATAGGACTCACATCAAAGATGTAGCGCACAGCACCTACAATGGCATTAACCTGAACGAGATTGCCTGTACCTATAACGGCAATCGATGCAAAAATCGCAAAGAGGGTCGCAAGCCACTTCCATCCCAGTCCCCTTTCAATATACTGCATTGGGCCGCCACGTACTTGACCGCTCGAATCTACAACGCGATATTTGACAGCCAGTAGGCTCTCTGCATATTTGATGGCCATCGAGATAAAGGTTGTGACCCATAGCCAAAAGAGGGCGCCGAGGCCGCCTATCGTGAGTGCTGTAGCCACACCTACGACACTTCCTGTACCCACAGCGGAGGCCATAGAGGTCATCAAGGCCTGAAAAGGAGTGATAGAGCC
>JAFEGS010000445.1 GCA_018239705.1 Verrucomicrobiota bacterium
ATGACACGCATTACACGTTTAGATAATAATCTCTGGGGCTATGTTCCTGAGGCAGCTCAAACAGATGATGATTTGACACAAATCCAAATCACAACACCTTCTTGGCAAGCACCAAAGCTCTCCTACATGTTCGCACAAATAGTCGAAAAGGCCCTTATAGACCAGAAGATCACAACCAGAGCACAGCTAGAAAATGGTTTTACGCTCGAAATTGAGAACAACGACGAACCCCTTCTGGGCAGATGGAACATCTCTCTCGTGCAGCACACCTCATTCTTAGATCAATTCTATGACTATTTCCCAATGCTGAAAAGCTATAGAGATAGACATGTTGCTGTCATCACAGCAACCAGAGAAGACCCCATAGCCAGGCTCTTTTCCAAATCTCTCCACACACAAGAGTTTCTCTGTAGCCAAAAAGTAGATGCCCGCACAGCTGTGCTGCTGGTACCACGCTCGTTTGAAGAAGAGTTTTCTATTCCCCTCTTCCGAGATGCCTTTACAACCTTGGCTGCGATCTATTTTCAGTCAAACGACCCCTATTACATCTCTGAGGAAAAGGTAGAGGCAGCCTATCGATATGTCCTCTCACCAACAGGTGATCTGCAGCTTGAAGAGTACACGCTAGCTCCCCCCACAGAGGAGCAAAAAGAGCAAAATAGAGCTGTCACACAATTCTATAGGGCGTTCATTAAGAATAATTTCGGAGAGGAAAAGCTAGAGTACATCTCCCATGCATATGGCTTTTCTTTGGATGAGCTGATCAGTGCAGGCGCTCCTCTTGTACCGGACCATGTCTTTAAAACCAATATTGGGGTCAATAACATCGAATTAGGCGATGTGCAGCGCTTGTATAATAAGCTCGTCAACTACGCAGTAGATCCAAATCAATTCGACATAAAAGAGCTAAGAAAGCTTACACAGCTCATCACAAACCAGAGTGCAAGACCTGTTACTTTCGACGAGCTTTCTCGATTCGCATATGAGTTTTTGAGGGAGCGCCCCGCGTTAGTCCAAGAACTCCCCACTGACATGTTCAATGTGCTCGTCGACCTCGTCATGCCGACAGATGCAGAAAGGGATCTTGCGTTCACAGGGCGCAAAATCACCCACCTCTCCATCGCCGGTGACATGACTCAAGGTAACTCCAATATCTTCAACCCATCCAGAGATCTTTTTGAGCTACTGCACCTCTTTCCACAGTACCGAAAAGCAAACTGGGATAACTACCTCGAGCTCGTCACCCACGTAGCCGTAAAGAAAAGCCTCTTTCGAAAAACGCCTCCTCAGCAAGGTGAAGATAATGACAACCAGTGGCATGTCGGCATCCTTCTCCCCGGCCCCGACTCACAAGATGGCCAAAAGCGCTGGTACTACAATGATGCCATGACAGATGATGGCGAAGGCAATCTCAGCTACGTGTTTCTACCTGCCTGCTCAGAATATAGAGACAATGGAAAGCGT
>JAFEGS010000446.1 GCA_018239705.1 Verrucomicrobiota bacterium
GTCGTTTAAGTCGTTTTCGTCCTTTTCGTCTTTTGTGTCGTTTGTCCTTTTGGTCCTTTTATGTCGTTTTTTCTAGGCTTAAGAAGGTTTTTATGCTTTAAGGTACTTGCTATGCAACTTCCACGCCTTATTTTCCTTTTCGAAATCAATGGATAACTCTAATGTGCCTGCCTCCTCATCAGTAGTTGCCACTCTTTCAAATTCCATCCAATGACATCTGTCCCCTATCTTCGTTTTCTCTTTTCCAGAAAGAAAAATAATATTTTGAAGTGACCCCATTGACAATATGCAGAACCGCAAGATAGAATACACATGCAATAACCCGTGGGAGTATGCATCCCACCTAAAAATTATAGGTATACCATGTCTGTATCAGCCGATTCAAAAGATCTATGTTTTAAAGAGTGCCTTATTCAAAGAAATAGCCAGGTAAATGAATGGAAAAAAGCCATTGATGCTGAGCTAGAGAAGGGATTAGCAACTGAAGTAGCCTCTAGAATTGAGACCATACTGACAGAGACTATTCGCGAGCTGAGCGATGCAAATTATAGCTTGCCCACAGAGAAAAGCAAACTCATCTTGACTTTTAGTTTTGACATCCTCAGAGGCTTTTGCAAGGAGTTCACTGAATCACTGGCTGATGATTCGATCATCAAGAAGTGGGTAGATCTGGTGAAGCAATCACAGACAGAAAGAAAGACTCGCAGCATGCTTATTAGCGAAGCCTACGACAAGCACAGCGCCTACATTGAAACTGCGCCTGCGAAGCCATTAAAACTAAATTATGAAGCGTGGAACACAGAATTAGAGAAGGTGACTGAAAAAACCAAGGCCATTTTGCAAGCCTCTCTCGACGCGATTAAAAAGAAAAATGAGGTTGATGGAAAGGCATTTTTGGAACTTGCTGTGAGACGGCCTGGATTGAGCAAAAGTCATGGCTGCTCGGTATCAGAGAGTAGTACAGAATTTGAAAACAAGCTTGAGATCTCTTTCTGGACGCCTTCAGCCAATACCGACCCAAATAAAAAAGAAGAGGCACCTACAAACAGCCCAATTTCCAAAGCAGTATTTGGTCAAAACTGGGGTTTTTAAAAACTTTTGGGCCGGAGGATACATCCGGCCCAGTTAATAAATAAATTATTGATAAGGTTTTATGTCTGTACCTCAATGCGCTCTTCCCACTACTCTCACACAATCTACTGAACTTGCAAATGCTCACGCGCCCTTAAACAGCGCCAATCGCCCAAATCCTGAAAATCCCATTTCAATTTTTGATTTAGATACAGACAACACAAAACTCCTCCCCGCACACCTTGCTGAGAGTTCATTGCTGGAAAAGCAGCTTGGCTCACAAGGCTTTTTCAGCTCTGCCTGCTCGACATATGCCTACTGGCACGGAACAAGCGCACCACCCTCCTACTACCGTAATGGGCAGCAAGTCCCCCCTTACGAAGTAAATATGG
>JAFEGS010000447.1 GCA_018239705.1 Verrucomicrobiota bacterium
TCTTTCTTGTCAGAACGCCCTGTCGATATGCTGACACGCGAGTTCTTGGATGCCTGCAGAGCCTTGAATAATAGTATCATCCTTCCGAGCTGTGTTAAGCATTCGAATGATGATATCTTGATCAATGAGCACACTCTCATTGAATTGCACGAACATATTGATGACATAGATTCACATTTTTTTTCCAAAGGACTTACCATCTTCGATAATGCCTACATAAAATATCTCCCCTGTCTGGGCAAAAAAGGCAAGGAAGAGGCAAAAAAAACGCGGGGAGATCTTCGAAATTATCCCGCAGGCTGGGACCCTACATTCTGGCTCATGGAATCACCTGATGATAATGAACTGAAGTCCCCTGCACTATTAGTTTTAGCTTATTGCTTGTGGGAAGATATCGTGAAGAGAAAAGTCAATTTTTCCCGCCTATATGTTCCGGCGGTCAGCACAAGCGTACAAATCCCAATCTGCAGACTGCTGTCACCAAAAGCAAAGGTAATTGAGAATGATCATCAACTGCAGATCGTTGATAAATCTGATCTCGTGGGATCAATAAAGATACCTACAATTGCACCTCACCTTTTGCGTGCCGTTAAAGATGGCTCATACAAGCTGAGTAGTGTCTATAGCCATCGCCTGTTTCGTTTTGAGGTTCAAGAACCTTTCCGTAAAAAAGCAGCAGGTGATGATGACTGTAGAGTCATAAGGCTTGATGGAGGACGAACTGAGTTAGCAGAACGACTAGGATTCAAAGGTAAAAAAGCTATAACAACGCTTGGAGAAATACTCGCTGCACAAGCTCATTTCGAATTTACGATGAAGGGAATTTCAGGTAACCTCATTCAACTTACACGATATATTTCTCCTGTCACAAAACGAGAAGAAGGCCTAGAGATCACTGTTGGAACGATGCTCCTCCCCTATCACTGCTTCGACGCATATAATAAAGGAGAGTGTGGTCTCTTAATCCCTCTAGTAAAAGATCCTCCTTTAGTGGGAGCACATTGCTTTCATGCAAACCTCTATTCGTTGCAAATGGATGTCATGGCAGCGTTTAGCGATCAGTCGATCGAACTGTCTACTACAGGGTGCATAAAAATATCACAAAGGTTGTGGGAAGAATTATGCATTAAAAACGGTATTCCACCCTCTTTAGCTCAACTAGTTCATGATCGATGGATCAGCGATGGAGATGATCAACCTAAATTCCTGCAAATGATCCAAAAGGAGCACTACACTTTAGGAAATGAGTATGCAAAAGAGCTGGAATTTCTGAAGGAACAAGGCAACCGAAGGCTGCAAGCAAGCAATGCAGGAAAGCTAAGCTCAATAGCCAAAAAGAAAAAAGGTAACAGACGGAAATGAGGATGGTACCCCGTCTCATTGGGGATGGTACCCCGTCTCATTGGGGATGGTACCCCGTCTTTTGACCTTCTTCAGAGAGAAAAAGCTGAAAAAAGTCCAA
>JAFEGS010000448.1 GCA_018239705.1 Verrucomicrobiota bacterium
ATTGATTTTAGCACGTTTCCTGCCTCAAATTATGTACGTGGAAAGGCAAAAGATGGCCAGGTGATTAAAGAAGGGGTGAATGAGGTCAAAATCCATTTCTCAAAGCGAAATCCGGCCGATCCACTGCCCGATCCAGAAAACCAATTGCTCGTAGCTCAGTATGCATGGGATGGCAACAGTGCTCCCGGCAATGAGTATTGGGCAGGGATGCTGTCTGCTTCGAGAGATCCGGCTGCTGCCTGCTGTTCGACGATTTCTGAGCTGCAAAACCCCCTCATCAACGAGGCCGCTACCAAAAAGATCACTGTCTTCTCATAGCTTGACAATAAGCCTTAGCTTAGCTAAACTAAGCTTAAAAGGAGGATGATATGGAATATGTCAACATGCATGATGCAAAGACACATCTTTCAAAATACATCGAGCAGGTTCTTACCTTACATCAGGAAATTGTCATTTGTCGCAATGGCCGACCAGTAGCAAGACTAACAGAATATACAAGACCAAAAAAAAGAAAATTAGGCCTTCTAAAGGGGAAGATAAAGATCAAGGATGATTTCGATGAGCTCCCTAAGGACTTTATGGAGTATTTTCAATGAGATATTTGCTTGATACTTGTATGCTCTTATGGGTACTTGAAGGCAATAGAAGAAAAATTAAAGATTTTATTACCATTATCGAAAACCCTGAATGTGACCTATCTGTGAGTGTTGTTTCCTACTGGGAAATTACCATTAAAAAAGCGTTGGGAAAGATAGAAATATCAAGCGATTGGAGAGATCAAGTTGAAGAGACGGGGCTTTCCTGGCTTAGTCTTGAGCCTAAGCATATTCAGCCGTTAGAAAAACTGCCATTCATCCATCATGATCCGTTTGATCGGTTGCTTATTTCTCAGGCTAAAGCAGAGCACATGACGCTCCTCACTCATGATGAAAAAATAAATAAATATTTCTAATTTAATTTACCTATTTCGAGTAATGACGAGACTGTTCCAACGACAACTGAGTTCAAAATCGAGCAGCTCTCGCTCTTTGCGTAATTGTTCACTTTGCTCTCTTAACTCAGCTTCTCTTTCTGGTTTTCCATCATCTTTTTCTTTACTAGCAAGCTGATCAACCATACACTGCTCAACGTCAAGAGATGCGATTTTATATTTTAATTTACCATGACCCTCTATATATCTGTTCAGCCGTTCAATGTCTGTTGCATCGGTTGATTGACTGAGTTCATTATGAGCTTCATCTAGATTTTTCTTAGCTTCTTGCCGAATATCCACAAGCTTTTGGAGAGGAGGGTATGAAGCTCTCATGCCGACCTCTATCTGAGAGATGCTTTTGTTTGGATAGAGATTGTGTATAATACGAGGGGTCTGCTCCGTCTACACCAAAGTATTCTGCATTTGTAAACATCTTTCTAAACAGTTTCTCTATCTCGCCATCAACAACAAGTACCTTTTTTTCC
>JAFEGS010000449.1 GCA_018239705.1 Verrucomicrobiota bacterium
GTAAACTCTTTTTCTAGATGGTGCAGCTCTTTGACCTCCCAGCCTGCGCCAAGCTCTGCCAAAAGGGGCTCAATTTCTTGTGCCTGCATGGGCGGCACGCCAACTTTGCAGGGGACGCACGTCATTTTGGCAAGGGTGGTTTTTTCACTCATTGGTACCTCGTATTTACTGTTTTTGTAGCAGAAGTACAGTATTTTCTTCTATGCAAAAAAATAATTGATAACAAATAAGCGCATCGCTATGAATTAAGTTAAGTAAAAATTTTACAATATAGGGGTGTTATGAAAGTTACTCGTACTGATATTTCAGCAACCGTTCAAACGGCATGTGCAGACCTTACGAAGCTGAGCGAGCAGATCAGTGAAAAAAATGTGAGCAATCTTGATGAGGGCACGCTTATTACGCTGATTGCAGTGCTGCAGCGAGGCTCCAACCAGCTTGCTCGAGAAATAGGCCAGAGCATTGAAGTTGTCCTCGATCCAAAACTAAAGACAAATCTGGTAAACTTAATTCAGGCTATCCAGCATTCACCGGCCTTTTCTCAGGCCCTAGGCCCCCACCAGGTAGAGCTCATGGGTGTCTTTACACGGTTTGAGAACAGCATTCGAAAAGCTGAACAAAAAGTGACAAAGGTAGATAGCGACCCCTTACACAAACAGTAATGAAGCAGCATAAGCGTAACGGCCATTTTTTTAATCCACTGATCAAGCACAGCAAAAGAGACCTGTGGAATGTTCTACTGTGGCTTCTTGGCTACTATAAGGATACACAGGGGTTTCAAGAGCCATCGGTTGACTTTTCGTTTCCCAAAAAGGAGAGAGAAGGTCATGCAGATGGCCCTATGTGCAAGTGGATTGGCCATTCTACATTTCTTGTGCAGGCTGGCAATGTAACGCTCGTGACAGACCCTGTCTGGTCGAAGAGGGTGTCGCCACTGCCGATGGTGGGGCCTAAACGTCTTATAGATCCTCCAATCACATTGTCAGAGCTGCCACAGATTGACCTCGTGCTGATCAGCCACGACCATTACGACCATCTCGATGAGCCTACCATCAAAGCGCTTGTGCGAAAATTCCCCAACATCCTCTTCTGTGTCCCATTGGGGCTCAAAAAATGGTTTCTACGCAGAAAGATCAAAAATCTCATTGAGCTTGACTGGTGGCAGTCAAAAAATATTACTCTTGCTCCCGGTAAAGAGCTTCAAGTGACCTCTGTACCTGCCCAGCACTTTTCAGGAAGAGGGCTTTTTGATCGAAATAAGACGCTCTGGTGTGGCTGGATGGTCGATTTTCTCTCCGCCGGATCTCTTTTTCGGCGCTGCTACTTTGCAGGCGATACAGGATATAACCCGGTTGATTTTCGAGAGATCGGGGAGCGCTTTAGCCCCATCCACCTGAGTCTTCTGCCGATTGGCTCCTATAGCCCGGCTTCCTTCATGGCGCCAGTCCATATTGGTC
>JAFEGS010000044.1 GCA_018239705.1 Verrucomicrobiota bacterium
GCTCTCTGTGTAGATGCAGAGACTGCCAAAGGTGCGAGGAAATGGAACCATGCAAATGTGCTCGCCTTGAGTATCAGAACAACCTCAAGCCCGATTTTAAAAGAAATTTTAGCCGCTTGGTTTGATACGCCATTTTCTACAGATGAGTGGAATCTGAAGCAGATAGAGCGAGTTGCAGAGGTAGACCGTCTAAGAGGGGGTTAATTGGGTTATGCCACACCATGTCGACCATTTTCTCTTTTTTCCGGTGATTGTCCTGCTGTCACTAGTATTGATCATCATCAGCTGGAGATTGATTGTCCGGCTCCTCCTTTTCTTCTTCATAGTAATGGCGATCTGGTATGGCCTTTCCTTTATAGGGGCTCTTTCCTCCCCAAATCAAACACTCAAGGAGTACCGAGCAAAGCCGGCCAAACGCCCAAATAGCCTTTCTTGAGAAATATCCATACATCATATAAAATGGTACGGCAAAAAAACTTGTGGTACTATGAAAAACTATCGATATGTATTTTTTGCTCTATTAACCGCACTTTCTTTGCCTCTACTTGCTGCTGAGCCAAGGCTGATACCAAAGACTGCACCGCTTGAAACCGTTGAAAAAGAGCGTGTAGAATATGATGTGCTTGGGGTTGGGACAGCTATGACCGACCTTATCATTCAAGTAAGTGATGAATTTTTACAAAAGCATGAGGGGCTAAAGGGAAGCTCCCTCGTTGTCCCTTCTGACAAAATCGACGAAATCTTACGAGATTCCCAATTTGCGCCTATCATAAAACCGGGTGGAAGCTGCCCCAATACAGTAAAAAGTATTGCACAGCTAGGTCTAAGGACTGCCTATCACCTGCGCGACAGTACTGACGAATTTGGCAAAAACTATGTAAAAAATTTAACTGACAACAACGTGGCCGTCATTAAGGTCGATGACAATCTATTGCCTTCAGGGCGTCTTGTCTGCCTTATTACTCCCGATAAAAACCGCTCCTTCTGCTCGAGCCCGGGAGCCGGCGATGCATTTAGTCCTGCAGATCTGCTGCCTAAATGCTTTAAAGAGGCAAAGCTTGTCCACCTGGATGGCTACTCGCTTCGAAATGAGGCACTCGTTGAAGAGACGATGAAGCTTGCAAAAGAGCATGGAGCTATGATCAGCTTTGATCCAGGCTGCTACCAGCTCTGCAGGGAATATAAAGGGCTTATTCTGCGACTCATGGAAGAGTATGTTGACATCATGTTTGCAAATGAAGATGAAGCGAAAGAGCTCTTCGACTTGCCCTCTGAGCAGGCCTGTGCAGCTATGACCCAGCTTGTTCCTGTGTCTGTGGTACTGCTCGGCCGTAAGGGCTGCCTTGTTGGCACAAAGGAAAAGATTTTTGCGCTACCTGTCCGCGATGTTCCTGTAGTTGATACAACAGGAGCGGGAGATCTCTTTGCAAGCGGCTTTTTATATGGCTTTTTACAGGGCCATAGCATGGAGCGCTGCGCCTACATTGGTAACTATCTTGGTTCAAGCGTGATCCAGCATGTGGGGGCAGAGATTCCAAAAGAATACTGGCACGATATCTTGGAGCATCTTGCAAAGGAGCCTCTGATCAAGGAAGTAGTCGTTTTTTGAAAATGATTAAGATAACGATCAAGATTAAGAATAGAGACAGCTCACCCTTTGCGGTGAGCTGCCTTTGGCGCTACTAACGCTGTGCATGCTTACGGACCATGTAGGGCCGCATCATCATGTTATCTTCGTGGTCAAGAATATGGCAGTGCCATACATACCCACTTCCACCCGGATAGCCAAAGCGATCGTGCTCTCCAATAGTGGTTGTCGGATCAAAGGCAAAGAAGTTTTTGCCTGCTGTATCTCCCACAGGAACTGTCTGCGGCGCAAAGCGGACCACTAAACGAGTCACCGTGTTTGGGAACATCTTGATCGTATCCTTCCAGCCATATTCATTGGGATCGCACGTGATTGGTGATCCAATTAAAAATGGCGTGACATCGGGATTGCCACCTAGTTTTGGTGTGCTCAAGTAGGGCAGAGGTGAGCCATAGCTGTAGACTGTTCCCGGAGGTACTGTAGTTGGAGGATTTGGATAGCTACTCCAAAGCGACTCGTACAGATCCCTATAGGAATCAGGACAGGTAAATGGAGGTACAATATTGCCAACGTAATAGGGCTGCCTATTAAGTATCTGGAACTCGATCAGGTGAATATGGATCGGGTGTGCATCCGGCGTCATGTTGACAATCTCCCAGATCTCAGTAGCCCCTACCTGTGGTAGCTCTGTCACCCAGACAGACTTTTTGTTGAAGGGATGTGAATCGGGAACCGGCTGGGTGTTATAGGGATTAAGCCCATCGTACGATGTGTTATTGAGCAGCACAACGACCGGTGCTGTAGAATAGGGGTCTTCCTGTTCTATCAGTACAAGGCTTCTGGTCAGGTTTGGCTCTACACCGGGAGCGAGTGTTCCTTCCGGCGTTACAAATCGCACAATTTCCTTATCGCCGCTTCGCAGCGTAGCTCCGGGTGCAGCCGGGTTAAAGCTATAGTCCGGAGAGGAGAGCGGCTTGCAGACTCGAAACTGCATGACAAGCCCTTCAACATCGGGATCTAGCTCTGTACCACCACTTGGGAATGGTGCCGGAGAGTCATTATTCAATGTAAAGACTTTTCCTTCATATCCGGTAAAGTCTATAATGATATCCATACGCTCGCCCGGAGCAAAAAAGAGGCGCGGATCTGTAAAGACAGGGCCAAGATTTGGATCTTCCGGAGGACAGAGGTTTGAAGGATTGTAGGTGTAAGGAACAAAGCTATTCACATTCACAGGGGTATCCAAAAGGCCTCCATCGGTGCCTATTTGCCAGAAATTGGGTACTGTACAGCTGTTTGTAGAGGTTAAATAGAGCGAGTACATTCTTGCATTACTTCCATTGAGGAAGCGAAAGCGATAGCGTCTTGGCTCTACTTCGAGATAGGGCCAGCTCTTTCCATTTACCAAAATGACATCCCCAAAAAATTCAGGAATGGCATAGGGGTTAATATCGGGATTGCCTGGAGGGCCATTCAGGCCGGCCGTTAGAGGGTTGCCGTCTGGGAAAAAGAGCTGTCCATTGGTATCAAACTGCCGATCTGCTATGAGGAGCTCTATTTCATAATCGCCTCGAGGAAGAGGCGGAGTGACTGAAGTTTCAGGCTCACCCCGCACAAAATAAAAGCCGGCAAGTCCTGCAAAGACGTTGAGACGTGTCTCTCCGAGCACATGGTCGTGAAACCAGAGCGTCGTTGCAGATTGTGTATTTGGATAGATATACTCGTTTGTGACGTAGGATGGCCCTTTGAGTTTCTGCTTTGGTGTAAACCATGAATTTGGGTCGCCATCTGCAAATGAGGGTGTTTCACCGCCATGGAGATGCGGCACCATAGGCTGAGGTCCTTCATAGATGCCGGGATTTCCTTGAGGCATACCTGTACCAAAGGGATAGGTGACCGGATCGTAGGTATCAAATCCCTGTCCAAATTGGGGCCAGTTTAATGGATTTGCCCACTGGAAGCTCAAATCTACGGTAAGAAATTTTTGTAATAGTGGTCCATTCAGGAGGTTGCCCTTTTTGTCCTTGAATCGACGAAGGTGATTTTTATAGGTTACCTTTGTCTTTTTCCCTCTTCGTGCTTCAATGGTATGGCAAGGATACGATGGGCCATAGGTATTTTTTCCATCAAAGACTCTATATCCCCATTGATAGGTTCCCTTCTTAGGATCAATCGTAAAGAGGGGCTCACCGGTCGCGACACTTCGGTAGGTCACTGATGAGGGCAATTTTTCGTAGAAACAGGCCGGAAGCAGCTGCTGCTGAAACTCTTTTGCCGTTACGACAAGGTCTTTAGTACCATCAGCGCGGCAGCCATTGAATGTGGGAACAGGTTCCACAAATTTTGGAATGGTCGATCCGTCCAGCACCTCTTGCATTATCTGCTGGTTTGCAGAGGCTGGCGAAAAAAAAGCGCAGGCGGACAGCATGATGGTCCACAAGGTTTTTCTGCATAGATATTGGTTCATTAATTGCTTCCTTCATTTTTATCTTTATTGAACCCTGGGTGCGGGCGTTTGAGTGTTCCAGGGGGCTTTGCACGGCGGCAGCGCGGACATGCATAGACCTTGCCCATATCTGTGACAGAGGTGATAGCAGCCGTCTCCGGGCTACATGCCATCTGAAGCGTGAGCAGTACTGTTTTCAAAGTGATGATGTCTAACATATATAAAATCTCCTTTAAAGTTGCTTTTTTTGACAGCAACAAGGTTTCTGTTCTTGGCCGCACTGTGAGGGTGGGCTATTTTCATCTTGTGCCACTGGTAGGGGGATCAGGCGGTTGAGTATATAATTTACGGCAACCGTGTAGATCAACCCAAGCACGAGTGAAATACCACTCACCTGAGCGATGTTTCTCAAGCTGAAATTGCCAAGCCCATCACAAATAGAAATATTTAAGAAAAATTTTAATGCTACTGTGGTAACAAGCGTAAGCGCTCCGGTGACTACTGTACTTACGATGCGAAGATCTGGGCGATCGAGTCCAAAATAGCCAGCTATACCACCACCGGCTACTGCGATTAAAGGACATACAAGGCACATAGGCTGTTCTCCTTTTTCTATAGAACACGTCATATGCAATTTTCCCATCTATATTGCAAATTAAAATTAATATCTCTAAATAAAGGAGATAATTTAGTGGGTGGGTATGGCATCATACGATGGGCTCTTACATGATATCCAAGATGGGATTTCAGTCTATTGCTGAAACACATCTGGTGCAGTTGAGTGATGAGGTTTGTATGCGCTGTTTTGACCTGCCAACTGGTCGTGAGGCGTCAGCACAGCTCTATGTGCAACCGTGAGAGGGTGAAAGCGTTGTGACAGCAGAGGACTTCTTTCAGAATGAGAGTTTCCTGAGCAGGCTAAAAACGGCCATTTTTGAACTTGTCGAGTATGTAGGAACTCAAGGGGAGCGTACGAGACGCAGCAGAAGGGTATTGTCAAGTCGATAGAGGAGAGAATAGACATCTTGCGGCGTATTGAAGAGAAGAAAATAGAAACGCCCAAACAGCTTGCTGGCTTTAAGCATGCATTCTAATTTTGTGCTTCGCAAAAAGAAATGCCTGTACCTGCTCATCACGTGGATTATTCATTAAGTATACGCTCATCTCTTTTGCTATTAATTCATTAAACATAGAATCATCTAAAAACTTGCAAGTTATAGGAGATAGCACAGCACCCCCGATCAAAGTTGGGACCGGTGCAAGGAGCAAACTAGTTCCATATGCGCCAAAAAAAAGGATCTTGCCGATCTTCGCTACAGTGGAATTCCATGCAAGCCTTTCCGCTTCAAATTGTATTAATTCCTGACGATCAGACTGATTAATGTAATGCGTATCTCTTCCAAGTAGCACAGTATATGTTCTTTCCCCTTGTCGGTCAGTATAATATCCCGCATAGCCGGAAGTGGCTACATAGTTTTGCTCTGGTATTGCCATATAAGGCTCCTTATTGATTAATTATAAAATTTTTTAATGTATAGCCCGCTGAAGGAAGAGAAGGTGCGGGTGCTGGTTTCGATTGATCCAGGAATGCACACAGACATTCCACTCCTGCGGCGGTAATTGCCTGCAAAAGTCAATGACCATTTCATGTTCTTTCTGGCCCTCTTCATGGCCAGGGTAGGATGTTACCGATATGGCCCCTCCAGGAGAAATCAGCTGGAGGCTCTTTTCGAGACTGGTTCGTGTCGAGTCCCTATGTGTCGTAATCGATTTATCATGCCCCGGTAGATACCCTAAGTTGAAGACGATCAGTTTTGTAGAGTCAGGAGCGATAGGTTCGTCAATTCGTGAATGACAAAGGTGGTGGAAGGAAATTCGACTGAGCTGATCGCTCGTTAATGCATTTTTGAGTCGTTCATAGCTTGCCTTAAGGGCCTGCGACTGGATGTCAAAGAGGTGGAGTGTTCCTCGGGGTGCGAGGGTGGACAAGAAGAGGGCGTCGTGGCCATTGCCGCAGGTAGCATCTACGACGGTGTCTTCCGGTGTAACGAGCCTTCTCCAGAGAGCGTGGGCAAGGTCGATGTGAGACTGAAAGAGAGTAAATGTTGGACGCATCAATAGCACCAGCAGTCGCAGGTGTGGTCGTTCACCATGCCTATTGCCTGCATGTAGGCATAGATAATGGTAGAGCCGACAAAGGTCATGCCGCGCTTTTTCAAGTCCTTTGAGAGGGCATCGCTCTCTTTTGTGGTAGTAGGCGCCTCTTTGAGCTGTTTCCAGTGGTTTTTGATTGGCTTTCCATGTACAAACCGCCACACGTAGCTGTCGAAAGAGCCAAATTCTTTCTGGATTTTTATGAAGGCTTGAGCATTTTTGCGCGCGGCATACACTTTCAGCCGATTGCGAATGATCTCTGGGTTGTGAAGAAGAGACTCCAGCTCTTCATCGCTCATATGGGCAACTTTTGCGGGATCAAATTGATGAAATGCCTTTTTGTATCCTTGGCGCCTTTTAAGGATGGTTTCCCAGGAAAGTCCTGCCTGTGCGCCCTCCAGGATCAGCATTTCGAAGAGGTGCCGGTCGTCATGCACGGGAATGCCCCATTCATTGTCGTGATACTCTGCATAAAACTCTTTTCCGGGCTCTCCGCCAAAACAGCGCTTTTTCATAATAGATCCTTTTGCAAGAGGTCTATTTTACCGAGATTTATGGATTGTTAGCAATTCTGCTCTTGCAAGTATAATGCCTTTTCTTGTACACTTTCAGCGACCAAGTTTAGTGGGGTATTAGCTCAGTTGGTTAGAGCGCCACGTTGACATCGTGGAGGTCAGCTGTTCGAGTCAGCTATATCCCACCATTTTTCTGAGGTACGATTATACCCCAACAAATTCAGCCCAGCTCCCTCAGTGTAAATCAGTTTTGCGCCACTCTTCTTGCCGTCAGTGCTCCGGCCGTTTTTAGCACCCTTGTACCTATTGAGACCCAAGTCTTTGAAGATGGCTTCA
The DNA here is from genome assembly GCA_018239705.1 of Verrucomicrobiota bacterium. Classification (GTDB taxonomy): domain Bacteria; phylum Chlamydiota; class Chlamydiia; order Chlamydiales; family FEN-1388; genus SZAS-6. The sequence goes on from JAFEGS010000044.1 coordinate 7,040, forward strand.
GCTGCGATTTTCTAGCACAAGAGAGAGGCGATGCCGCTCTTTTGCCTCTTATCTCAAAACAGATGCAACACCTTGTTTCTCAAGATCTTTCGTTTGAACTGATGACAATGACACCGAGAAATGCACAGGCATTTTTAAGCCAAAAACAGCCGCTGCAAGCTGCTATGCTACAGGGAAGCGATGCTACCTTCGTACAGATCTGCAAACTGGGTGAGTTTTATGATATCCATTCCGACGTAGAGCCACTCAAAAGCAGTGCAGAGATAGGCTTCTGTCTTGTCTATGAGTGGATCAATCTCGAGCTTGACTATCCTGAGCTTGGCAGAGTGGCAGTAGTGCGTATACGAGGCGCGGCATTTGAAGACAAAAAGTCGGTAAAATGTTTTTTGAAACAGGTGGAGCAGGCTAGAAAAAATGACCCCGTAGAGCTAGC
>JAFEGS010000450.1 GCA_018239705.1 Verrucomicrobiota bacterium
GTCTGTAAGAGCCTGTTTTAAAACCTAAAATTACGCCGGTTATCGAAATTTATATCTGGCGCAATAATTCGAAAAACTGATATATTGCGCCAGATATAGAATGCTATATGTGGCGGGAAAATATAATCAATCAATCCCAGGAGTACATATAAGATGGGAATGTTTTACGGAAGAGAAGAAGAACGAGCAACTTTACAGAAAATCTACCAATCCAAAACACCTGAATTCGTGGCCTTATATGGCAGACGCAGAGTAGGAAAAACCTATCTTGTTCGCAATGCATTTTCTCGCATAAAAGATGGCCTCTTTTTTTACGTTACAGGCACTAAGAATGGAAAGCTCTCTGAACAAATACAGAACTTTACAGAAGAAATTGGTAACACTTTTATCCAGCAAGGCCTTCGCCTGGAAGTGAAAAAAAATTGGCGAGATACCTTTAGACTCTTAACCGATCAAATTCAGGCCTCCACAAAAAAGAAGATAGTGCTCTTTTTCGATGAGTTCCCTTGGATGGTTACCAGAAAATCTGCTCTCTTGCAAACTCTAGAATACTTCTGGAACCGCCACTGGTCTACAGATCCTCGCGTTAAACTGATCATCTGTGGATCATCATCCGGCTGGATTTTAAAGCACATCATAAATAACACAGAAGGCCTCTACAATCGCGTTACAGAGCGAATACATCTTGAACCATTTAACTTACAGCAAACAAAGGGATACCTACTATCTAGGCGTATCAAACTTACTGATAAACAAATCGCTGATCTCTATATGGTGCTCGGGGGCATACCACACTACCTGGACCAGATAAAATCCGGCCTTTCGACTGTACAGATAGTGGAAGAGCTGGCATTCAAAAAAAAGGGCTTTCTTGTGACAGAGTTTAAAAATCTCTACGCCACGCTATTTGGTACGGCTGATGGGCATGTTGAACTTGCAAGAATCATTTCAAAACATCATTACGGTATTGGACAGGACGAACTTGCTGAAAAGTCTCATCACTTTAAGAGCGGAGGAAGGCTTTCAGATTGCTTAGAAGACCTTATAGAGGCTGGATTTATCGAGCGCTTTACACCATTTACGCACAAGAAAAAGGGAATAACGTACAAGATGACTGATGAGTACAGCCTCTTTTATTTCCGCTGGATTGAACCCATTAAAGAAACGCTTCTGGATAAGGGAATGCGAAAAGGCTATTGGGAAGGTCTTCAAAGGTCCTCTGCATGGCAATCCTGGGCGGGATATGCCTTTGAATCACTCTGCTACAAACACATCCCACAAATCAGCATTGCCTTGGACTTGAGTCCTACCGCCATTCCCTATGCATGGCACTATATTTCCGTAAGAGGATCAGAGGACAGCGGTTCACAAATAGATTTACTCTTTGATCGAGACGACAATGTGATAACAGTTTGTGAAATTAAATACACCGAAAAACCTTTTGAAATCGATA
>JAFEGS010000451.1 GCA_018239705.1 Verrucomicrobiota bacterium
TCTCGACATGCTCAAGGACATAGTTTTTGTCTTTCAGAGAGAAGCGAAAATGCTGGTAGAGCCTTGCAAGCACCATCGTCGCCTCTTTGAGCGCAAACTGAAAGCCTATACAGCTTCTCACTCCAGCTCCAAATGGATGATAGCAGCTTTCCGGCCGCTTCTTTACCTCTTCGGGCAGGAAACGATCGGGGTCAAAGTGCTCAGGATCTCCCGTCCAGTACCGGGGGTCGCGATGAAGGGCGGGAAGGACAAAGGAGATCATATCGCCCTTTTGCAGGGCATATTTACCTGCGACAACGGTATCTTTCATGGCCGATTTAGAAAAGCCTGGCGCCGTAGGGTTCAGCCGCAAGGTCTCTCTCAGAACACGCAGCGTGAGAGGCAGTTTTTCAAGATCTTCGTAGGTGGGCCTGTAGGAGAAGTCGCGTCCCAGCACCTGGTCCACCTCCTCTATAAGCTTTTTTTCAATCGCAGGATTGCTCATCAGGTGGTAGATAGCGTAGGAGAGAAGCCCGCTCGTCGTCTCGTGCCCCGCAATCAAAAAGGTAATAAGCTGGTTGCGTATATTTTCTTCGGGCAGTTTTTTCCCTGTTACGCGGTCGACGCTTGTGAGCATGATGTGCAGGAGGTCATTAGTACTTCCCTCCCCTCGCACCATCTGTTCCATGCGCTTGTGGATAATGGTGTCGACGGTGTTTTGTAAGCAGAGATCGGCCTCTTGCCTCTTCTTTTTCGCAGCAATATAAAACGACTCGGGAAAGACGCGCGTGGAGGCATCCATTGCATCTCGAAGTGATGTGACCATGGCCTCAACAAAGGGCGGTAGCTCCTGGCTTTCCATTGGATGAAACCTCGTCGAAAAACCGGCGTAGCTAATAGCCTCAAAGGTCATGCGCGTCATCCAGTCGGTAATGAGCACAGCTTGCCCTTCCGGCTGCTTTCCAAGGTGCTCGATCAGCTCATCTGCCACCACCAGCATCCGATCGTAATACTGTCGTATTGCAGGAACGCCAAAACCAGGCAGGAGTATGCGGTGAGCTATCTGCCAGATCTCTTCACTGTCTGAGCAGGTGAAGAGGCCATCGCCTGTGGTGTGTGCACGAAGGTTGCCAAGCCCAAGCTTTGCGGCAGGAATGACCTTTTGAAAATCCTCAGGCCTCTCCAGCATATCTTGAAGAACCTCTGCATCGCTGCAGAGAAAATTCCTCCTGCCTGGAAACTCGAGCGCAACCATCTCTCCATAGGTGTCAACGAGCTTCTGCCTGGCAGCAACAACGCCTTCTTTGCTTTTCATATCGAGCATATTGCCAATAAAGGGCAACGGCTTTGGACCTTTTGGGGCTACCAGATGCTCTTTGGGGGCGTTGACACAGGTGAGCGTAATGCCGTCTGGCAACGCATCAGAGATGGCAATGCTGTTTTTTTCCTCATCTATCAAATGAAGAGGAGCCAC
>JAFEGS010000452.1 GCA_018239705.1 Verrucomicrobiota bacterium
TGCCATTCGATCAGATTTCGTTTATGGAGAAATACAATAATCGATGGCTGTTTAGATTAAGAACTTCTCGATTCTCGAGGGCGCTTGGCTTTTTGATGCAGAGGTCAACTCCTGCTCTGTGAAGGCTCCATGTATGAGCAACAGCCAGTCAAAGCCTGGCCAGAATTATTGCACTGTATTGAATTGTTATATATTCCAAGCTATCCCAATGAAATACCAATGAAATCAGAATAATGTCAATCTGCGACGATGACAAAGAATATCGTAGGCTATGAAGGCTGCTGGTGTCGGCTCCATCTTCTGGTGGTGCTGTGCTATCACAAAACCTCTTAGAGCATTTTGTTTTGATTGGGCATACCGAAATGTTCGTTATCATTGCTGGGCTAACCTTGGCTTGTTACCGTTCACGCCTAAGGTCTCATAATAGGATTCTCGGCGAGGGTTCAGCGAGGTACGGTCAGCATCCCATTATAAGTCGCAGTTCTTCCTTTGGGTAGTGGTGCGGCTGATTACATTTCCTCTAATATCTGTTTGACTGTGCAGTTGGGAATGACAAGAAGGTGTTTAAAGTTGTAAACGTCGCCATCCAGCTTTTGATGGTAGCCTCCAATAGATAGGTTGCGTCCATATGTATGTCTTTTCACAAAATATGGGCAAGGAAATCTGAGCGAAAAAAGGCCCTGCCGAATGACGGGCCTTGAAGGTGCCTAGATTCTAGAGGGCACGAGCTGCAAAACTGCGGTGCCCTGGTCGTCAACATCTCCTCTAGAAGGGTCCCAAGCCAGTTATGGCGTCAGCTTTCGCCCCCTTTAACATACGACACAATTCGAGAAGCACCCGGTGAACGGCAAATCAACGAATACCATAATTTCAGGAATGCCGGTCCTTTCGCTCAATTGATCTGTGCTGCATAATACGTGAACTCTTTGGATTTGTTCATAACTATTAACTTAGGGTCGAAATGAATTTTGAGACGTATAAATCACTAACAGCAACTCAAAGATGAGTTGCCAGGTTTAAATTATCCAGTTGATACATTTGTTTGTTAATGTTGTACGGTTGAAAAATCAGAGTACCGTACGAGACGATCACAATCATCTATGCATGCTAGTCGCAAGAAATGCATCTCACGGTTGACATTAATAATTAGTTTATTCAATTTCTTAAATTCCTAATTACCTTTTTCATACTCCAATCTTTAAGCATGCCAACTTCGATCAATTCAACCCCTCAACTACAGCTACAATCCGAAGCTCTAGTTTAGAGAAGGCTTACTGAGCAGTTTCTTCAGGAAGCTGTAACCGGGTAGGTGTAAAACGTTGCGATTGTTGATGCTGCAGTTCACAATGCGCAATTCGATGATATATTTTGGTTTGTGCGCCACAACAATCCGACCGTATGAGGTGCACGAATCCAACAAGACGGTAGTGAGACACGAAGGCATGCTGAAGA
>JAFEGS010000453.1 GCA_018239705.1 Verrucomicrobiota bacterium
ACCGCAGCTTGTGCATCTGGCAGATGGATTTGGCTTTACTGAGGGGCCAGTCTACCTTTCCCTTAAAGAGAGCGAAGAGGGATATCTGCTCTTTACTGACCAGATTAACGACAATATTATGATCCTTCGCTGGCATGGCCTTTCACCCTATAACACAATCACTCCCCTCTCGTGGAGTAAGCCTGTCGTGTTTAGACATCCCTCCAGCATCGCCGATGGGCAGACTATCGACCTACAGGGCAGGCTGCTCACGGCTGAAACCACAGGAAGAAGGGTTTCCATCACCGAACTGAACGGTGAGGTAAAGACGCTAGTTGGATTTTACGAAGGAAAGCCGCTCAACTCACCAAACGATCTTGTGGTCAAGTCTGACGGCACGGTCTGGTTTACCGACCCAAGCTATGGCAGCCTCCAGTTCCCCCAAGAGAGCTACCTGCCAACCGCGGTCTATCGTTTTGATCCTAAAACCAGCCAGCTGCGCGCCGTAGTTACCAATTTGAAAATGCCAAATGGCATCGCCTTCTCTCCCGATGAAAAAATTCTTTACATTATCGACAGTGCTGCCATACAGGCCCCTCGGACCTACTACGAGAAGAACCCCCACGCGATCTATGCCTATGATGTCTCAGACGATGGCACGAGAGTAGAGAATCAGAGGCTCTTTGCCACTGTCTCTCCGGGCTTTCCTGACGGCATGAGGCTCGATGTCCACGGCAATATTTATGTGGGCGCACTCGATGGGATCCAAGTCTTTAACCCCCGAGGCAAACTCATAGGAAAGATCAAAATGCCAAAAGAGACCGCCAACCTCACCTTTGGCGGAAGAGATAATAACATTTTATTCATCTGCTCTTCAGACTCTGTCTGGGCCATTAAACTACACACGAAGGGAGCAAAGAGTGTTTCTGTACTAACAGGTAAATTGTGATAACAGCTATCTATCTTGCAGGGCTACTACAGGGCATCTCCTTGGTGGCCTTTCCTGCTGCCAGCACTATCTTCACAAGCCCGCACCAGTTTGGCTTCTCAGTCGCCGCCTACGGCAGTCTCTTTATCCCACAGGCCCTTCTTTCCATTACTTTCGCTGCCCTAAATCCCAAAATCTGCCGCTCTTTGGGCTCAAAGTGCACCCTTTTTTTGGGGCTCTTTGCAAACCTTCTCGCCATGGCACTTCTTGCACTCAGCTCTCTGTATATGGGTGAGCCCACAACCTCCTACACCATTCTCTTGATCGCAACAGGCTGTTTAGGCATAGGCTTTGGCCTGACCGTCCCGGTGCTTAATCTGCTCGTCGCTCTTTTATATCCTAAGAAAGTCGACTCGCTTGTGCTGGTCCTCAATGCACTCCTTGGTGTTGGAACGGCTCTTGCGCCCATTTTCTTTGCTCTCTTTACCGCTCTTGGTTTCTGGTGGGAGCTTCCTCTTCTATTAGTCGTCGCACTGCT
>JAFEGS010000454.1 GCA_018239705.1 Verrucomicrobiota bacterium
GCAGAGCTCATGCCGCCTCCATAGCCCGGGATCACACTTTCCGAAGCAATATAGCTGAGGGCAAGTGCTGAACTCTCAGCAGGCATAATTGGAGCAAAATGAGAAAGCAGGCTTATAAATGAATAGGAAGAGGAGCTCAAAGCAGCAAGATAGCCCTTTCTCGATGTATCGAGAAGAGGTTTTTGCACTTCAGGCGCATTAGCAAGAGAATGGATCAAGATATCTATCTGACCATAGTCATTTTTCACAGCCTCGGCCACCTCTGCGATGGTATAGCCGCTGACCTCTTTGTAGCGCTTATTCTCTCGAATATCGAGTGGAATGTCTTCCGGACTGTCAAAAGAGGCATCCAAAGGATAGATCTTCGCAAATTCCATAAGAGAGCCATCAGAGAGCCTTCTCGACTCATCAAACTTTCCATTAGCAAGGTTGGTCTTAAAAATCTTCATCACCGGCGTCCAGGTGCCAACGATAATTTGCGCCCCGGCTTCTGCTAACGCCTTGGCGATAGCCCAGCCAAAGCCGTTGTCGTCTCCAACTCCTGCAATAAAGGCCTTTTTGCCACGAAGATCAAGTGAAAGCATAATACATACTCCGTAAAGATTTTAGTGACGATTTTAAATTACTTCAGAGAAAATTTCAATACAATCTCACACGGTGAAGATCCGCGAAGAGCTCGCAGTGAAATCTGTACATCAGAAGCTACGGTCTTTTCCTTCATTTTCACCTGCAGACCCGATCGGCTCCCTCGAGTAATAGAGCCAACAAGCTCCTGATCTCCTTTTACCTGGAACGAAAGCAAAAGCTGGCGCTCTCCTAGCTTGATCTGGAGAGAATCATTCATCCTAAAGCAATTGGCTCGTTTATCCTCTACCCAGATATCATTGTCCTTCAGATCATCAAACCAGATGAAGAGCGGGTAATTTTTTTCCTTTTCCTCGAGCGAGAGAACCTCTGAGAGAGTAAAAGTGAGACTATCTCCACTAAACTGCGACAAAAACCCCTTCGGCACCTGAATGACAAGGGAAGACTGTCCGGAAGTTAAAGAAAAAGGATAAAATCCCTGCATTTCGTCTGCGCGACAAGGACCGAGTATATGGGAGAGGGCGTGTGAGGGTAGCTGCTCGCTTCCCCAGGAAAAGCGCTCATTACTCCCTCTCGTGCCGGAAGGGATGACCTCCGGTTGATGCGGTATACGCTGTAAGAGTGCGCAAGAGAGCGCCGCCACTTGCGGGCTGTTTGCCTTTGGAGAAAAGGCCCCGGACGCAAGTCCCATAGCATAGTCGTAGAAGGATGGCTGTTTTTTGATTCTATAGGCCACTCCAGCGTAGGTAAGACTAGGCCTATACCAGGTTGCATAGAGGTAGTTCCACATGTGCTCCCACTGCTCTTGAGCTATAATAGAGGTGCCAAGCTGATAGGCCATTATCATTTCGCC
>JAFEGS010000455.1 GCA_018239705.1 Verrucomicrobiota bacterium
CATTGGTAAGAAAAACGCCACCGATATCAAGAAAGAGATGGGTAATTGATGCATTTTTTTTCATTTTTATACCTGGGAGTTGCCTTCTACTTATCTCCTTATCGATTTTAGGTCAATAAATCATTCAAAAGTACAACTGATTGAACCAGATCTTCAGCCCATATCGTCGGTTTAAACCCTACTGTTGTGATCATAGCAATGAAAATCTGCTTGTGGGCATGTGTATGTTTTTCAAATATTTCTAGTTTGTTTTTTAAGGATTTTGCACACTCTTTATCTACAACTAATTGATGCTCTGAATATCGTATTTCAAAAAGAGTTATTGCGCCATCTTCCCTATCGAAAAGAAGATCTATTTGCGCCCCTTGCTCGTGAGATCCTTTCTTAGGAATATAACGCCAACTTCCAACTTCGCAAGAAACTGCCTCTAGACTTAAAGCTTCCTTAATCTCGTTGACATGCTTTAGACAAACTGTTTCAAATGTATACCCTGCCCATGAAAGAGCTGCAGGAGTCTTTGACTTTGTCTGCCAATAGTTCTTTCCACCCTCCATACCTCTTGATTTTAATGGCTGAATCCATGAGAGGTAGAAATAGCAGTATTCGTCTATAAGGCGATAATAGATCTCCTTTTTCTTGTACCCATAGGGTATATAGCTCTGGATGAAGCCACAGGACTCAAGTTCTTTCAACCGCTTATTCAACGTTCCACCCGAGGAAAATCGTGTTTTTTGAATCAGCTCCTCTCGAGTAATGCCTTGTCGCCTTTCACTGATTGCGTTCACTATGGAAAGACTATCTTCAGCATGCTCAAAGAGTGATGCAAATAAACGATCAAATTCACCATACAAAAGACCATCACTCTGGAAGCAGATACGATTTATTTCTTGAACTACAGATTTTCCCTTCTCAACCTGTTTAAGATAGTGCGGAATTCCTCCAAATACCATGTAGAGGTCAAGTGTCTGCTTAGGTGTAAGTGTGATCCCCCTAGATGTAAGAAAGTTTCTCGTGCCTTTAAGAGAATAGGGTTTTAGGAATATAATTTTCGTTAAACGGTTGTAGAGGCCACCTTTTGCATTAATAAGCTTCTCAAGTATCCAAGAAACAGCTGAGCCACAAACAATGAGTTTCAAATTGGGATATCTGCTCCAATGCCTATTCCAGTAATAGTCTAGAGCCTGAAGCATCCCCGATTTTTTTGTTGCAAGCCATGGGAGTTCATCAAAAAACAGCACCATTTTTTTAGATTTTGGCAATTTTTCAAGCTGCTCTGTGATCAATTGAAAAGCACTTTTCCAGCTCTTCGGGGTTTGCAGCATAACCCCACCAAAAAACACCTTCGAGAAGAGCTCAATAAAGTTAGCTAGCTGGTTTGAAAGACCCCCATCCTTTTCACCTGAAAGTTCAAAATAGGCTGTATCTTTGTCAGAGAA
>JAFEGS010000456.1 GCA_018239705.1 Verrucomicrobiota bacterium
ATAAGTCAATTACTCCAAGGGACATTGATCTATTTAGACGTCAATGTGTTTATCTACGCTCTGGAAGGATACCCAAAGTTTGAAGCCTTTCTTACTGAATTGTTTAAGAGAATTGATAATGGTGAGATTCAAGCTGTAACAAGTGAGCTCACTTTAGCTGAAAGCCTGGTCAAACCGATGATGGATGGTAATTCTCGCTTGGAAAAGATCTACCTTGAGACAATTCAATCTTCGCAATGGCTTCAAGCTGTACCTGTGAGCAGGGATATCTTGATTAGTGCTGCTCGACTGCGCAGCAATTTTACACACCTACGCCTTCCTGATGCAATTCACTTAACGACAGCTAAAGCTACGCAGTGTCAAACGTTCCTCACAAATGATAAGCAGATGAAAAATGCATCTGATGGTATTCAACTGGTCTTGCTTTCTGAGATTGTGCTGTAAGAGCCTGTCCGTAATTCACCAGTCTTGACGTATCTGTGCTACAAGAGATCAAGCCAAAACACTTTGTAGCGTGCCATCTCTATAAGAACTAGCCTGCGTGTACAAGGTACCCAAGCTGTTCGAGCTCACGGGTCTTTCCAATAAGCTCGGATCTTGAAAAACATCCGAGTTTATTTTTTAGTTTCTCGACGTAGTGCTCTACAGTACGGCAAGAAAGATTGAGACATAGAGCAATTTGGTTTGCCGAATTGCCATTGAGAAGGAGTGTGAGTACCTCATTTTCTCTCACGGTGATGTGAGGGATATCGATCCCAATTTCTTTGAGGAACAGTTTTCGCTGCGACAAATGTGCTATCACCGGGATATCGGCTTTTTGAAATTTGGAACCCATGAGCATCGCCAGATCGACCTGATTATCCTCTAATGTTCTAAATATATCTCTGTTTTCTCTTGCAAACTTGGCTAAAAATTTGCGAATTGACCCCAACTCGTTGAGCAGGAGAAGATCGTGCATTTTGCTAGGTGTATTTACATTGAGCCCGATGATTTCTAATCCATCTGCAACTCTATCTAGAATGCCAACACTAAAATGTTCATTAAATTTTTCACTTGCAATAGTAGAGATCGATTGATACTCGCTATTCTCGATATTTTTTGCTAAGCTGATACCACTTTGGAAATTGCTCGGATGGCGAAAATGGGGCTGCAGTAAATACAGTTTTTCTGCGTAATAATATTCCAGCCACTTAGGATTACTGGATAGGACAGAGTGGTAACCTGTGTGTGTGAGTTTAGCGTAGCTAAAGCTCACAATTCCGAAGTGGGTGAAAAGAGGCTGGCAGGCCTTCTTTATTTTATCATGGTATCGCCCTGTAGTGTTTCGAATCATCTCTTCTAATGTACGTACTGCCATACTCCCAGCTCGTTACAGTTATGCATGTCGTAGATTATACGAGATGAAAAACAAAGTAAAACAGGGTAAAAAATACC
>JAFEGS010000457.1 GCA_018239705.1 Verrucomicrobiota bacterium
GCAGAGCCAAACTGCAAACGTCAATTTTTAGCTAGTGAAAAACCAGCAAAAGTGTTAAATCGATTTTTAAATGAAAAAAAGGTTCCCCACTTCCTCGTATCGAAAATCCCGGCCGTTTTCTGTTCGGAGAGTGTTGTGGAGGACTTTCTTGCTGGCGAAAAGATAGAAAACCGAGGTGGACGAATGCTCTATGTGACCATGGAGCGGGAAACTCGGGGTTTCAAAGATTTAAGCCCACGTGATAATCTTTAAGGCATTAGCAAATAGCGAAGGGAACTATGAACCAAGAAAAAAAAAACGAGCCAAAGCGTCCATTTTCAAACTCTCTTGTCTTGATAGTCATGGGGGTCATTTTGGCTCTCATCGTCATGCAAAATTATCTAGAGACAAAAGTTGCGCGAATTTCGTTTAACTATCAGCTTGAACCTCTTGTCAACCTCGATTTAATCCAACCCGATGATAGTCGAAAGACCGCTGTGAGCGGCAATTTAGTTACCTTCTCCGGTCGATTTAGAGAACACCTTACCGCTATAGGAAAAGAGCGCTACAAGTACCTCGATCTGCTTGACACTGAACATGAACTGGAATTTGAAAAGCAGCAGCAAGAATCTCAGCTTGACGTCTTGAGAAAGCGCACCGAAGAGGCTGCATCGCTCTTTCTTGCTATTACCGGAAGAACACTCGCACACGGCGGATACACCGTTGTCGACGAGATTTTTAATACACCTGACAGAATAAATGCCATCATCATTCATGAAGAGCCAAAAAAGAGCTTTATGCCGCTTGCGGAGATCAGTGATGAGATGCAGCATGCAAATGCCTCCAACGTGGATACGCTCTTTCGCAATTTCCAATTTCTGGTCCGAAGCCTTCGATCGCCCCTTCTTGGCATAGGCAGTGAGCCTATGAAACAGACGCTGCGAGCCGTCGATACCAACCTTGCAAAAGTGGCCGGAGATGCAGCTAGCAGTGGACAGCGCCTTGCAGCGATCGATCAGGCGCTGCCAAAAGTGCAAGAAGTCTGCTCACAGCTGAACCAAGAAGTAGATCATATGCGCCTCACTCAGCTGCGATCTGTTCGCGACTACAAAGAGACGCTCGATCAGCTTACCTCCACCATGCAAAAAATCGATGAGAATAATGAACGGCTTGCAAAGGCCCGCAGCACAGTAGAACAAGTGGTCTGGTTTTTCAACAATCAGGAGCTCTCATCGCGAGCTTTGGAAAAACAAGACCCTGAAATGTTCCACCAGTGGTTTGTCACCGCCAAAGAAGAGTGGCAAAATTTTGACATGAACCGCGGAGCCTACTTCAAAGCTCCCGATCAGCCATTAAATAAAGTACTTGAAAGAACCTTCAAAAGTGAAGAGCTTCCTCCAAACTACATCAGCTACCTTCTGAGCGTAGCTCCTGTCTTCCTTATCCTCTTTTT
>JAFEGS010000458.1 GCA_018239705.1 Verrucomicrobiota bacterium
CTAAATTTAGTCACTAACTGATGAATAAAATGGAGCAGCAGTGGATCCACGTTTTTTGCACCACAACACCCACCTCATTGATCCAAAAGAATTTGAGGATAGAGACCCAAATTTACGATACCTTCGTAGTCAAAAATATATTTACATTTCACCACTTATAGAGCAGTTTCCATTGGACATTCCTGGAGTGTATACGCTGTCTGGGGGACGTCAGATCGGTAAGACGACACTGCTTAAACAGTGGATGCTTTATCTGCTGGAGAAAAAAATCTCGCCGGGCAGTATTGCCTTTTTAACAGGGGAGTTAATTCAAGATCATTTTTCATTGATCCATCTGCTTCAAAGACTACTTGAAAGTATGCCTCAAGGCAGAATGAGATACATTATCCTGGATGAAATTACCTACGTTAAAGATTGGGACAAAGCGATTAAGTATGCAAAAGATGCCGGCATGCTCGATGAATGTATACTTTTCTTAACAGGCTCGGATACGGGATTTTTAAAGGATGCTCGCATGAGATTTCCTGGTCGCAGAGGCAAGGCATCAACTGTAGATTTTCATTACTATCCTCTTTCATTTCGAGACACAGTCTTTCTCAAGTGTGGCCTCAAATCTGAAGAAGAAGCAACAGTAGATATGCTCTATCAAGAGTTTCACAATTATCTCTTACATGGTGGATTTCTTACTGCAATGAATGATCTTGCTCAAAATGGAGAGATATCGACTGCCACGTTAACAACCTATTCAGACTGGATACGTGGTGATATGCTAAAACGAGGCAAGCATGAACACTATCTTCGAGAAATTATTACTGGTATTATCAAGAGGTATGCAAGCCAGATTACATGGAACTCTCTCGCCAAGAATCAGGCTATAGATCATCCTCAAACCATTTTGGACTATGTTTCTTTGTTAGAAGAGATGGACGCAGTCTTTGTACAACAGGCACTTGTTGAAGAGGATTTGAGCCCAGCTCCAAAAAAGGCGCGAAAGATCTATTTTGCCGATCCATTCATCTATCATGCTTTGTACGCGTGGTTATATCCAGTGGTAAATCCCTATACAACACAAATCTTAGCTCATATTGCTGACCCCATTTGTGCATCGCATTTAGTTGAATCATCTGCTGTTACCCATTACAGACGGTATTGGCCAACGTATTATATCAAAGGTGCTAGTGGTGAAGTAGATATCGCATATGTGAAAGATGAGCTCTTTTGGCCGGTAGAAGTGAAATGGACGAACCAGATTCACCTCAATGAACTGGATCAGGCAGCCAAATATAAAAGGAGCGTCGTCCTGACTAAAAGAAAACAAACTGGCCACATAGGCCAGATGCCGACAGTGCCGCTGCCTGTTGCTCTTTTTGCTCTAAACACAGCTTTTTTATAAGCGACCGGGAGGGACTTGTCCGGCATGAGTATATATG
>JAFEGS010000459.1 GCA_018239705.1 Verrucomicrobiota bacterium
CGCACCTCATCGTTGATATCGATGCAAGCGAGACCACCATTGTCTGTGCTCAAAACGGGCTCCCGCTCTTCTGTAGGGCTCTTCCGTATGGCTTAGACAAGCTTCAGCCACAAGGAGAAAGTGCTGACCCTTTACCGGAACTGCACCAGTTTTTCAGAGAAATTGCACGAGTACTCCTCAGCTTTCAACAGCTGCAAGATCTTCCCCTGCTCTTCACAGGTCAGGTGGTAGAAAATCCTGCTCTCATCTCTCTTCTCTCTGAGTTTCTTAAACGACCACTTGCTCCTGAATCTCCTCTTCCTTCGAACATTCGCCTTGCAAAACCCTACACATATCAAGAGATCTGCCGCTTTGCAGCATGTCTTGGAACGGCCCTCTCCTATCTGCTGCTTCAAAAGGAGATGCAAAGCGTAAATTTCCGAAAATACGAGCTTGCCTTCACCGACAAATGGCTTCGCTGGAAAAAAGAGCTCGTCGTCTACTTCAGCCTCATCGTCCTCATAGGAGCTACCTGGCTAGCCATTGGAAAAATGCAGCTTGAAAAGGGACGTAAGACGCTTGTTGTGCAGTATGCAGAGCTTCTCGCCAGCATCGAAAAACCTCCACAGAAGGTGGAAGAGGAATATGCAAAATCGAGAGGCGATGATGTTCCTGCAGATGTCGATATCACTTCGCTCTCTGCTGAGGAGATACAAGATCGACTCTTTTTCCTCGAAAAGGAGTTTACCACTACCCAAGAAGATCTCGCTCTTCATCCAGATGTTCCCAGAGTGACCGACGTCTTGGCCTGGCTATCGACCCACCCAAAGGTACAGGGAGAAAATGGAGAGGGACTAAAGCTTGAAAACCTTCACTATCTCATGGTAAAGCGCCCTGAAAAGGGAAAAATGAAAGAGCGCTACTCAATACGCGTAGAACTTGAGTTTTCATCGCCAAACCCCACACAGGCCAGAGAATTTCACGACGCGCTTCTCTCCCCAAATCCATTTGTAGATGCAAAAAGCGAGCTCAAATGGAGCGTACAAAAGGATCGCTATCGAGCAAGCTTCATCCTAAAAGACCGAACCCAATACCCTCACAGTATTGCACAAGGAGAGCTCCATGCAGGCAATTAGTCATCAGCGAAAAGTAGTCTATGTGCTCTTGCTTGGCCTTGTCCCTCTTTTACTCGTAGGGCTCCATCTCTATTCCCAAAACACGCAGCAGGAGACGCTTGCTCTCGAGCTCGACTACGCCACAGCGCAGGCAAACAATAAGGCGGCAAAAGAGCGTCTTAACAAGGCAGTGAAGGCACAGTTTCGAAATAACGACCATTTTTACATCGATAAAGAGATAGAGACCATTACCCCCTTGTCTGAAGAAACGGAGCGGCTCAAATTAATCCTCCAACAGGGCTACCACCACGAAGAGGATCA
>JAFEGS010000045.1 GCA_018239705.1 Verrucomicrobiota bacterium
ATGATGGTAACAGCAATTTCAAAAAAACGATCCTTCCAAGCTTTCAAGTTTTCGAGTTTCATATGCCTTGTTACCATGGTTTTTGTTACACGAGAAGAAAATGGCAAATGAGGGTAGTCCAGAAGGACGTCAGAGCCTTCTTTTGCAAGATCTGTGTGACCAAGTGAGATAAGTACAGATTTTGCGAGATTGAAGATGGTGGTACGAATGGTTTCACTATCTCTGACCTCTTGACACAAGAGGGTAGTAAAGCCTTGAGTGACATTGTGTTCTTCAGCTGAGTTGAGTGCAAGTTTTGGGAAAAACTTGAGGTACTGGGCGATGGCCTCTTTATCTGCTCGCTCGAATAGGCCTTTTAAGAAGCTTGCGTAGACTTGCTGTAATTCATTGTTTGAAAGGAGTTTCGTAAGTTCACTGTGAGAGTACAGAGCAGGATCTTTGATCTGCTTTACACACTCCATGAAGATTTCGGTGTTCAGGCAAGCAGCAGCCTTCTGTTTTTCACGTTTTAAGCAGTCTAAAAGTGTTTGTACCCAAAAGAGGAGGCTTACATCATCGCCGTTTGCAATAAAGTGGCGTCCGCACGCATTTATAACATGGCAGCAGTCCTTTACGGTGAAGCTGCTTTTAAGGTTCTTAAGTTGATACACCCATGTCCAGGAGCTACTTTCCTGAGAGGCAGCCTTTTCTAGCAGCTCAGGCACTTTATCCGGTGCTTGTAGTAGTGCTATTTCTAAGACATTTGTAAAGCAGGGGATTGTTGTATTGATTGGGAACAGGGCTAAGGCCTTGATATCTTCTTCTACTAGGCTTGAATCATCTGGAGCAAACGCGCCTCGATAGAGAAAGTAATAGGGGATTTTATCCTTTTCCTTTTTTGCACAGACAGCCCTATTCAAAATCTTGAGAAGGGCTACCTCTCCAAACAGGCTGGTACAGAGCACAGGCCGGTTATTTGCTACAAGCCACATAAGGAGGTCGAGCACTTTTTTGGGCTCTTTCGTACATGCCTCGATAAAGAGCGTCTCGTGCTGCAGCTGAGCGGTAAGAGTGCATACTGCTTCATCAAAAACGGGGCTTCCATGCTCTTTAAGGAGTCTATAGAGATAGGCAATTTTTTTCTCGGCCGATAGTCCCGAGCTCTGCCTCAAAAGCGAGGAGGCGAGTTCCTTGTCGGAAAAGAGGGCATGCTCAATCCACTTGAGCTGTAGCTCAGGAGAAATGTGGAGTAGTGTAGGAATGGCTTTTCTAACAGCAAAAGGAGCAAGCCCCATAGCATCTTGAATAAAGGCCCATGCTAGATCAAGAGGGGTAGCCGACTCTTGCAGGGCGCTTTCAGTCAGGGCAAACCCAGACTGTCCTCTTAAGGCATACTGTGCGTTGATTCTGGCGATGGCAAAGAGGGGCGCTTGCCAGGGTTGTAGATCAAAAAATTGCTCGTAACAAGGATATTCTTTACCAAAGAGTGCCTCTTCGCAGGCTTTGGAGAGGCCGAAAAGAGAATCTTGAGGAGGGTTTGTCTTCAAAAGGTGCGTAAAGAGTGCCTGATCGGCCACAAACTTTCCGCCCTGTATAAAATGGGTAAGCCACTCCTGAACGATGGAGAGTTCCTCTTGCGTAAGCGGTGCGATTGGTTCATTGAAGGGATCGGAAAAATAGAGCGTTTTTGTACCTATTTTGAGCGAGAGGCAAACAAAAGAGCCATTTCGAGAAAATGCTGCGGAAGACTTGTCAAGAGGCAGTGTGTAGAGAGAGACCAGGTAGAGGTAGTAGAGCCCCTTGATGGGATCTGAAAAGCGGGTAAAAAGGGAGCGAAGGAGCTGATCGGTCTTCTCATTTTCATCTAAGGCTAGACATTCTTCTACACGGCCCATCCTTCTCTTCAGCAGCAGGCGGTTAAGGGCTTCTATCGTGCTTACCTTGCTGCTGCTCTGAACGATTGCATCTTGCCAAGGGGCAGAAAAGAGCCACTTTCCGCTCGTCCACTTGGAGAGGATCCAGTTCACTCTGGTTTCCGGGTGGTGCAGCGTCGGTCCATTTAACAGCCCGATATACTGGTCGGCAATGCACTGTGCGGGGTTGACCCCTTGTGCCACATAGGGGGCAGTCATCTTGTACACATTAAAGTCGGTTGGAATGCCGAGGATCAGCCCATTACAAAAGGCAAAAGGGGGCTGCATTTTGCTTTTTGAAAAGGTGCAGTCGAAATCGGGACCACAGGCATTGGAAAAGCTAATAATAGTTTTTTGGCCATTGATGGAACAGATATTTTTACATACCAGTTCACGAATCAGATAGCGGAAACCTCTAATGTCCTCCGGTGCAACCTGTCCAATGAAAGGAAGTGAGTAGAGAAGAAAGTCTATTACAGTCTCTTCGACCTTCTCTAATGCGTCAGTTTGCACCCAGAAATCGTAGTCATTTATTGGCGCGTGCTGTTTGGGGGACACTTGCGGTAAATCAAGCCATGCATTGATCTGGTTTACATAATAGTCTGGGCCAAGCATGGTTACCACGCCACTACCAATCATCTCTATTTCTTCGCCGATAGCGATACGCTCTTTCAAGAAGCTAATCAGAGTGTTAAATGAAAATTTTATTTTAAAGTAAACAGTACCTTGCTCAAAAGTGAAGGGAAAAAGACCGCCATATTTTTCGCAAAGCGGTTGAAAAATGGAGAGGATTTCCTCCATTTTCCACTGAGGGATGGGTGTAGTGTCCTTTTTTGGGGAGATGGGGAGATTGACGGCATTGTAGATGTTTACTTTGGCAGCGTTTGTACTGGACTCAAGCCCCTTGTCCATGTAGCTGGGGTTTGCTATGCCATTTTCGTCGATAATGCCACTTTCGAGGAGGAGAGTAAAGCGTGCTTGTCTAGTTGAGCCATTCTGTACGCTATGTGGGGCTACGGCTGTTTGCTTTGCCTCGTTTGTACTATCATCGATGCGAAGCTTGCTAAAAGGCTCAACTAGCTGCTGTACTGGTTCCATGTAAGTATCCGTTGGGAATTTAAGATCAAGGATAATACAGCAAAAAAGAATAAATGTGGGGGTCAAATATTAAAAGAATTACAAGAAATAATCAATGCAGGTCTTATTAAACACTTTCTCTTAATCATGATTAAGAAAAGGACAGCCCTCTTGCCTAGATGGCAAGAGGGCTTGTTGGTTTTCAGGATGCGTCCGGTGGATAGGGAGAACCCCTTTTTCTGTCTAGAACAACTACCCACCCAAAAGATTCATTATTTTCTTCATATCACAGTGCTGATCTGGGTAAAGAGTGTCTTCAGAGCGCCGCTCAGCCCATTCCTTAGCCCTGCGACCGGCATTATCCTGTATTTGAGCTAAGTCTGGGGCCTGCTCCAAGATCATTTTGACGCATTTTGGGCTTATTACGCTAATAGCTGTATGTAACGGCGTCAGAAAACATGGTAGTTCATCTTTGCGATCTGCACCAAGCCTGAGATCAGCACCCATTCTAATCAACGCCTTTAACACTTTGCTATCGCGCTGCGCTGCCGCTCGTATTACGGGGGTGCGACCATCTATATCTTGTTGGTTAAGGCCGTCTTTAATGATTGCGTGCAACTCCTCCACGACGGGCTGTATATCTTCTTCCGTTTCATAGCCCTGTTTCACTTTCCATTTCCAGTACCCAATATCTTCAAAAAGAGTTTTGGTGCCTGCATGGGTTGTCATGGTGTGCGAGTGTAGTTTATAGCGATTTGCAGCGCTTCCGTGCCGATCATACACTCTATCCCGTGAAAAAGCGTGATAGAGATCTTTTACTTTTACGGCCTTATTCACGATCTGGTGCGCTTTCTGGACTTCATCACGTTCGTACATATAGGTACATTGGCAGTGAGGGCAGGTCACTACCGGGAAATCGACAGAATAACTCATGTTTTCACCTATGTTTGAGGTTAATTGGGTATAAATATCACGAATCTAAAAATAATAGCAAACATTATGTTGCAAAACATAATGCTATAATGCATAATCTTTTAAAGAGGGAAAAGGTAGGTCAGCTATGAAATTTACCAACAGAAAGCGTGAAATGACACGTCTTGACCGACTTGCATCTTTAAAGCAAGGAGGTCTAGGTGTACTCTGGGGAAGGAGAAGAGTTGGCAAGACGAGACTTCTTCTTGAGTGGTGCCGCAAGTACAAAGGCGTTTACTATGTTGCTGACGAATCTTCAGCGTCGGTACAAAGAAAGTACCTAAGCTTTGCCTTAGATCAAAGCTTACCTGGTTTTTCGACAGTGGACTATCCAGACTGGACAACACTTTTTTTGCGACTTGCACAAGACGCAAAAGCAGCCAATTGGCGCGGGCCACTTGTTATCGATGAATTTCCCTACCTCATCGCCACCACTCCTGAGCTTCCTAGTATTTTGCAAAGATTTATTGATAATGAGGCAAAGTCAGCTAATCTTATACTTGCCTTGAGTGGATCTAGCCAGCGCATGATGCAAGGCGCTATTTTAGATGCCTCTGCACCACTTTATGGACGAGCTCAGGAGCTCATTAAGCTTGGACCTATCTCTGTGGGTTATATGGGTGAAGCCCTGGAGCTTAAAAATGCTATCGATATCATTAAGTCCTATTCTATATGGGGAGGTATTCCGCGTTACTGGGAACTTGTTGCAAATTGCGCTTCAAGTTTCTTAGAAAACATCGATACTATTGTTCTTGATCCGATGGGACAGCTATTTGATGAACCAAATAGACTACTTCTTGAAGAATCTCCCTCTGCAATTAATCTAAGGCCTATTTTAGACGCTATAGGACTTGGCTCACATAAGCTTTCAGAAATAGCTGGGCGAATAGGTCAGCAGGCAACTTCACTTGCACGGCCGATGCAACGTCTTATAGAGCTCGATCTTATAGAAAGAGAGATCCCTTATGGGATGCAAGAACAGAACTCCAAAAGAGTGTTATACAAAATAAAGGATCCTTTTCTTCGATTTTGGTTCGAAGTTGTAGCCTCTCATAGGAGCATGTTTACCCAGATAACCTCTACTAATCGAAAAAAGATACTCGAAAAAGCATTGCCAGGGCTGTTTGCTGCTATGTGGGAGGAGCTTGCAAGACTTGCTGTTCCGTGGTTATCTCAAATGTGGGAAGATGGAAACCTCTTAGGGCAAGCTGGCCGTTATTGGCATGGCAACGGCCCAGAATGGGATATTGTTGCTGAAAGCTATGATCGCTCCTCTATTTTAATTGGGGAGGCTAAATGGACGAAGAATGTATCAGCTCCATGGGTTTATGATACTATCAAGGATCTTCAATTGAAGGGCCTTCCTCCGATTAAAATTTCAGAAACTACCAGCAAAGTATATGCATTGTTCATCCCTGAAAAGCCTTTAGAGCTTAACATCGCTCCAAATGTACGTGTTATTGATGCACAAGAAGTGCTTCTTGCTTTGCAACAGGTATAATAGCTCTTCAAAAAAACGTGGAGCTTGGATCGACGTCGATAAACCGGAAGACCCCTGAGGGGAGGGAAAGCTTCGCATCTACCTTATCGATGGCCTGCACAATATGGCTAACAGATGGTCCTCTCACCAGGAACTGATACCGATAGAGCTCTTTCACTCTGGCATGCCCTGAGGGGACAGCTGGGTGGCAGTGGAAATTGGGCGCAAGCTCTTTAGCAATAGCTTCTGCGTATGCGCAGGCTGCCTGTTGCACTCTCTTTTCATCCTTGGAGGAGAACTGGAACTTGACAATGCGGCAAAAGGGGGGAAAGTTAAAGGCCTTTCTCACCTCAATCTCCTCTCGATAAAAGGCAATATAGTCCTGCTTAGCTGCCTGCTGGATGGTGCTCTGTTCGGGAAGGCTTGTCTGGATGATCACCTCACCCGGCATGAGGCCTCTTCCTGCCCTTCCCGCTACTTGGGTGATCAGCTGAAAGGTCGACTCTTGCGATCGAAAATCGGGGATGTTCATGGCGCTATCAGCGTTGAGGACGCCTACAAGTGTCACCTGAGGGAAATGAAGGCCCTTAGCAACCATCTGCGTGCCTATAAGCACATCGGCCTTCCCTGAGCGAAACTCCTGGATGAGCTTGCACATCGCTCCCTTATGCCTTGTAGTATCGGCATCGATACGCATGGTGCGAAGGCCAGGAAAGATGCCGCCGAGCATAGCTTCAACCTTCTCTGTGCCTATGCCGCGATACTTCATCACCTGCTCCGATTGGCAGCTGGGGCAGCGCCTGGGAGGGTGCTGGCGCAAGCCGCAAAGGTGGCACGCTAGCAGCTGATCGCTCATATGGAAGGTGAGAGGAGCGTCGCAGTGGGGACATCCGACCGATTTGCCGCACGATATACAGGAGAGCACTGTATGGTAGCCTCTTCTGTTGAGAAAGAGGATAGTGTGCTCTCCTCGCGCTCTTCGCTGATCAATTTTGGTGAGGAGTGTGTCGGAGAAGAGCGTGAAGCCTTTAGCCTTATCAAACTCACGCTTCATGTCAACTACAGTGACTGTCGGCAAAAATGAGCCCTCCGGCCTCTCTGACAGTACGCTGATCTGGTATTTTCCTGAAGAGGCGTTGTAATAGCTCTCCATTGATGGCGTGGCGCTTCCCAGTACAATACAGCAGTTGTTGATTTTTGCCCTCATAATGGCCACATCTCTTCCGGAGTAGCAGGGGCTGTCGTCGCTCTGCTTATAGCTCTGTTCATGCTCTTCGTCGACAATAATGAGGCCAATGTTCTGCATGGGGCAAAAAATGGCCGACCGTGCTCCTAGACAGATGCGCAGCTCTCCTGAGCGCAGTTTCTCCCATGTATCGAGGCGCTCGCCATCGCTTAAGCGATGGTGCAGTACTGCTACAGGTTCATCGAAGCGGCTCTTGAAGTGCTGGATTGTCTGCGTGGTCAGGGCAATTTCGGGGACAAGAAGGATAACCCCACGGCCTAGCTGTAGAGCCTTATCGACAGCCTGAAGATAGACCTCGGTCTTTCCGCTTCCTGTAATGCCGTGCAGAAGATGTGTTTCAAATATATTCTTACTAAGTGTCTCTGAAATAGCTTCGAGGGCCAGCTTTTGCTCTTCTCTCAGCACTTTTGGCTCAGTTTTAAAGTATTCCTCTTCAGTTAAAGGAAGGCGGTCCGGTCGGACCAGTTCGAGGTGCAAAATACCTTTTGTGGCTAAGCTCTTGACGCTACTTGCCTGTGCACTGCTTGCCTCCAGTAGCTCTGAGAGCAGCATGCCCTTCTTAGCGAGCAGCATCTGGTCGAGGATGGCAGCCTGCTGGGGTGCTTTTTCTCTGAGCTCTATGCAGATCTCTCGCATCTCCTTTGGCGCCTTCATATTTGAGACAAAATACTGCTGCTTCACCTTTGTGCTTTTGCGCACACCTGCCGGCAGCATGGTTTTGAGCACTTTACCGAGGGGGCAGACGTAGCAGC
>JAFEGS010000460.1 GCA_018239705.1 Verrucomicrobiota bacterium
ATCCAAGGAGTCTTTTATTATCGGGGACCCATTGCAGCTTTACATCAGTTACTTTTTCCATTTTCGCTATTTCTTTAATTTTGCGAAGAGCTTGGTGGAATGTTCCGCTGCTTTGTGTGCCAATGCTATCTGTGCCGAATGTTTTACGATTTCTTGGTCCAAGATGCTCTAAGTGGTCGATATGAATTTCCAGCGCACTGCCTATACGGTGTATTGTCAGTTCTAACCTTCCACGTACTTGATTTTCTGTGAGATCAATGACTGTTTCTGTTGTAATACGGGTAGGAGCCACTTGGCTCACAGGTCGAGAAGCTCTGGCTGAATGAACTAAGCGCGATGCTTGCTTCATTGCAGCGCTCGCAACTTTTCCGGCGGCCCCTCCTACTCCAGCAGCGATTATACCCTCTCCAATAATTTGCATACTCTCGAAGCTTGATTTGGTTTCTTCTTCCGGAATTCCATATTTTTGTTCCCATAATTTTGCAATCTCTGAGTTTGTGGCACCTTTTCCATTTGTTACGAGTGTGAGTGGATTTCGGAAAGATTCAGGGGCTAAGCCTATGATTGCATTGATAGTTTTTCCGACTAATTGGCAGGCTTTTTGCGTTATGTCTGTGCTATTGCAAGCAAGATCAAAAGCTTTGTCAATGGCGCGAAACGGGACGCTCATAACGTTCATGATCATCATGCCTTCGATCAGTTGATCGCGCATAGCGGCGTCTTGTGCTTCGAGAATTTTATTTTGCGGTATAATCAATTATGGAATCCTTTTAGTATTGGAGAGAGTGTTATCATAGCATTATGCAGAAAACATTTTTTTAAACATCTTCTAATTAAAACAAATGATAAGCATAACTAAATATTGTGATTTTATTCAACATGTTATTGAGATGTTATTGAGATATTGCACTAGGCAGGGAAGGATTTTCCTCTTAGACCTCATCGGCAGTCTTAAGATCAGTAAATATAATTTTAGAGAACCAGTAGAGAAAGAATTCTTCTGACCATTCGTCTAGTTGCGAAGCATCTCGAAGAAACGGCCGCACATCGCGCTTTGCATCTTCAAGGTCTATCTGTTTGAGGCGTGCTGCAAATACTTGTAACAGACGCTCAGGCGTAAGTGTTTCATTTTTTGTAAGCTGGTTGTTCTCATGCATGTATTTGGCAAGATAGCTCATATTAAGTGGAATTTCTCTTCGAATAAACCAGACAACATCGTACCAGTCTCTACCCCTCATCTCACGCTCATAAATTCTGATCAAATACAGAAGGTAAAAGACCACTTTGCGGGAAATGATGTTGCTTTTGAAAAATATATGAAAGAAGCTCTTGAGGCTAGCAACGCAAAACGTACAGCTAAGAACAACCTTGCGTTTACAGAGCTTTGCTACACTTTTTGTTTTGAATTTT
>JAFEGS010000461.1 GCA_018239705.1 Verrucomicrobiota bacterium
CAGTTTCCTTCCTGCACAGATATATCAAGCCTTCTTAATAGTGAGTGACGAAGGCAAAAAAGTGCTTGAAGAGGTCGTAAAAAGGGCGCCTGATGACATATACGCTCATTACTATTTGGGTCTGTACTACCAGAAGGATTCCAATCCGGGGGCGGCTGAGCACTTTGAAAAAGCAGAAGAGCTCTGCATCCAACAAAAAGATGCAGACACTCTCTGTCATATTGCACAGATCAGAAATAGGCCACATTTGAGTAGTACAATCTATGAATTACTCGACTCTCTTTCGCTTTCTCGCGATGATCTAAGGTCGTATTTAGAAGCGATTTGCGCGCTTGATCCCACACATGTTCCGGCAAGGCGTGACCTGCTCTTTCAGGTCTACGACCATCCTCAAAGCAAAGAACATATACAGGCAATACTTCTCTCTGCAGCAACGAGAGCAGATCGATTAGCTTCAATTTCATTGCTTTGCATCATGCGTGGAAAGCTCAAGATTTTTGAACTATGTGGAAGTGGCCTTTCTGAGGAAGATAAAGATATTTTGACAAATAGTAGCCATACGCCTTCTCTTGCTGAGATGTTCATAAAGTATGGCTTAGATGTTCGCGCAATCGTGCGTGTGTGGAGCAACTACTCAGGCTCACTAGGGCAGCTCTATGACTATTTATCTGACAATAAGCTTCTTCCTGAGCTGCAAGAGGAACTTGTGGAGATTCTCATCAAGAAAGATAGTCGTGATGATAAAAAATTCCGCCTTAATCGGCTGTGCGCCGACATAGAAAAGGGAGATCGACAAGAAGATTTGAGCGAGCGTATTCAGGAGCACATAGCCAGGGCAGCTTACGTTCAAAGAAGGGATGAAGATATTCTTCTCATCGCCAACCTACTTCGCCGGAAGCTCCTACTGCCTACGCTAAGAAAGAAAATACTAGAAGTGATGATTGCTGAACAGCATAACTACCGAGGAGCTGAAGAGAACGTAGATAAGGCTCGGATGTGCCTTGCAGAGGAGTATCTCACACAAGATAGGGATGCGGCTAGAGCTACTCCACTTATAAAGATGCAGATGGAGAGGCTGCTACGAGGCAGCAATATCGATTTGATGGATAATTGCCTACTTATACTCACCAACTACAAGATTTTGCCCGAAGCAAGAAAGAGGCTGTTAGAAAGGAGAATTGAGCTAACAGAGAGTGAAAAAGCGCGCAGTGATAATGCAGATAGAAAAAAGGAGCTCGATGACGGCCTAGAGCAGCTCATGATGTTGTTGAATAAGCTGACAATAACCTCATGAATTTATATTGAAGAAACAATTTACTCTGGCTTGGGCGGAGCTTCTCTGCGTCTCCGCGTCTCTACAATGTGTGCACAAACGCGCAATTTTGTCAGAAAATGGGTTTTTTTTT
>JAFEGS010000462.1 GCA_018239705.1 Verrucomicrobiota bacterium
ACTTCCTTCTCTACCTTTGCACGTCTGAGAGCAGGAGTGAGCAGTGTATCTTCGGGCTGATCATCTGCAGCAAGTAGCGCATCGACATGCTCGCTTACTGCCTCATCTAGCAGGAGAGAAGAGGTAGTAGACTTCTTCTTTGAAGGCTCAATCCCATGCAGTAAATCAAATAAAACTGGATCGGACATAATAAATCACACCCTCGAGATAGTTTAATTTAGCAAATTAGATCAATATTCTCTCTTAACTTCATTCTAATATTTTTTTTAATTAAAAAAAATAAATAATAGTAGCACCTCTCAAATTTTTTCCTGTAAAATAGGTGATGTGGTACACTTTTTGCCGTTGCAACAGGAAAAAAAGTACTACGATGAAAAAACCATTAGCTACTATCACAGCTACGGCCTCCTACCTGCCTGAGCGGATTTTGTCAAACCACGATCTCGAACAGATGGTAGAGACCTCAGACGAATGGATTGTCACGCGCACAGGCATACGTGAAAGACGAATTGCCGCAAGCGATGAATATGCCTCTACTATGGGAGCTAAAAGCGCTCTAGCTGCACTTCAAAAGGCAAATGTCGAGCCAGGCACCATTGATGCTATCATCGTAACAACGATGACTCCAGATTTTCTCTGCCCATCGACCGCTGCCTTGATACAGCACCAGATCGGGGCCATGCAGGCAGCTGCTATTGACGTTCAAGCAGCCTGTACAGGCTTTTTGTATGGCCTTTCTATTGCGAGGGCGTGGATTGAATCGGGCGCCTACAAAAAAGTGTTAGTTATCTCCACAGAGAAAAACTCCTCCTTTGTAGACTACCAAGATAGAAACACCTGCGTACTCTTTGGTGATGGAAGTGCTGCTGCTCTCGTAGAAGATGGCGGCCCAGGATATGCCATCCGCCACATCTGCCTCGGTGCAGATGGCCAGCAAGCAGCGCTCTTTACTATTCCCGGCGGCGGCAGCCACTCCCCTGCTTCATCTGAGACATGCTCTCAGGGACAGCACTTCATGAAGATGGAGGGGCGAGAGATCTTTAAGCACGCTGTGCGCCGTATGGAGGCCTCTGCAAAGGAGTGCCTCGACGCCGTAGGCATGCAGGAAGCCGATATCTCGTGGCTTATCCCCCACCAGGCCAATATCCGCATTATCGACGCCATTGCCAAGCGCTTTGCCATTGCCGATGAGCGAGTGGTGCGCACCATCCAGAAGTATGGAAATACAAATTCTTCAACGATTCCCATCGCGCTTGCCGAGCTCGATCGAGAGCATGCCCCAAAAGAGGGAGAAAACCTCCTGCTCACCGCCTTCGGCGGCGGCCTTACGTGGGGATCTGCAATAATTACTAAAGTGAGTAGCTAACATATGACACAATCAAAACGAATTGCCTTCCTCTTTCC
>JAFEGS010000463.1 GCA_018239705.1 Verrucomicrobiota bacterium
CCTCGAGTGCCGTCAGCTCGTAGTAGTGGGTGGCAAAGAGTGTTTTTGGCTTGCCGCGATCACTTCTGATGAGGTACTCGGCCACTGCCCAGGCGATTGAGATGCCGTCGTAGGTGCTGGTGCCTCGGCCAATTTCGTCGAGGATGACGAGAGAGCGCTCAGTAGCCTGATGCAAAATGCTCGCCGTCTCTGCCATCTCCACCATAAAGGTAGACTGCCCGCGCGCAAGATCGTCGCTTGCTCCTATGCGAGAGAAGACCTTGTCGACGATGCCGATCCGTGCCTCTCTTGCCGGGATGAACGAGCCGAGCTGCGCCATAATGACTAAAAGCGCTGTCTGGCGTATAAAGGTCGATTTTCCCGCCATATTGGGTCCTGTCAGGCACATGAGAGCCTGGCTTTCGCCGTCGAGATAGACGTCGTTTTCGATAAAGCGGCTGGTGTGCGGCAAAGCTTCGATAATGGGGTGTCGGCCCTCTTTGATCCACAAGATGCGGCTTGTATCGATGCAGGGGCGGAAATAGCCTCGCTTTTTTGCAACAATCGAGAGCGACCTCAGGCAGTCGAGGCGGGCTAGTGCCGCCGCTGTCTGCAGGATGCTCTCGTGCCACTCTGCAACGTCCGCTCTCAGCTGAGTAAAGAGCTTCTGTTCGAGCTCCGCAATGCGGCTATCGGCTGAGAGTATTTTGTCCTCATACTCCTTCAGTTCGGGAGAGATAAAGCGCTCGCCGCTGGTGAGGGTCTGCCTGCGCTGAAGTCTTGCTGGCATATTGCCTGCCTGCGCGTGGCTCACCTCGATGTAGTAGCCAAACACTTTCGTAAAGCCAACCTTCAGCGTCTTTATGCCTGTCTCTTGACGTAGGGCATTTTGGTAGGAGACAAGCCACTCCTGGCTATTGGCGCGAAGCGATTGGAGCTCGTCGAGCTCCTGGCAATAGCCCGGCCTGAAAAGCCCGCCGTCTGAGATGCGAAATGGGGGATTATCGACAAGCGCCTCTTTAATACGCTTTGTACAGGCGGCATGGATATCTATTTTTTCGTAGAGCGCTACGAGTAGATCAGAGGAAGAGGCTCGAAGTGCTTCGCGGATGAAAGGGAGCTGCTCGCACGAGATGCGAAGCTGCACATACTCCTTTGGACCGGCGCTTCCTGTTTTGATGCGATACATCTGGCGCTCTAAGTCTCGCACATTCTCGAGCTTTTCGTCAAAGCAGCTCACGACGTCAGGTCGCACATTTTCTAGCTCGAGCAGCTCTGCGATGGCGCTTTGGCGGGCAAGGATTGGAGCCACCTCCACAAGGGGGCTTTTGAGCCACTGCTTGAGTAGGCGCGCCCCCATTGGGGTCTTTGTCTCGTCGAGCAGGCCAAAGAGGCAGTTGTGGGGGTTGTTCTTATCGATAGG
>JAFEGS010000464.1 GCA_018239705.1 Verrucomicrobiota bacterium
CTCTGTGGGAGCCTCTTCTTGACCTTTCGATCGCTTTAACACCTCATGCGTAAGCGCTTCCTGAATAGTACTTAAGGTTGAGAAGGCCTTTTGTGGGTCAGGAAATTTGAGCTCTTTTAGCGCTTCAATCGATCCTATTTTTTTGAAAAAACGCTCACAAACTTGAGTAAACTCTGCTGTTGTGCATCTGCCTGAGGAAAACTCCCGACTTAAAAGAGCTATTTCACTGATAACAGACGAACCGTCGGCTGTCTGATCTAGCTTTTCTATATCCGAGAGCAGTTTAATGATATCATCTGAAACCAGTCGTGAAGAGACCTTGATACCTGCAAGCGGAGC
Source organism: Verrucomicrobiota bacterium (assembly GCA_018239705.1). Classification (GTDB taxonomy): domain Bacteria; phylum Chlamydiota; class Chlamydiia; order Chlamydiales; family FEN-1388; genus SZAS-6. The sequence continues at coordinate 340 of JAFEGS010000464.1, forward strand.
CGGCCCATGAAACATCTCAGCACTCCCTATACGCCCCATTTCCACTGAAGTCGCTTGCGCTGATAACGCCTCTAGCCCCTGGGCATGCCTCCCTTTTTCATAATCGACTATTTGAAACTCCAGTTTTTTTAGCTGAGCTTCGTACGCAACTATTTTCTCTCTGGCACCAGCTACCATAGGTTTAGGCACGCTTCCTGCCATACCGCCCACTCTCTTTGCAAAGTCCTCTACAGAGCGTGTCACTAAGCCCAATTCGAGTATGCAATCTTGGTACTCATCATCACTAGTGATTGGACGATCTGCTACGGATTGAAGCTGAGGCAAGTACTCATCCATCATTCGCATGTTGAATATAAAATGATAATGCTTATACTCTTTTTCCGGCATAGAGTGCGCCATGAAGGCATCAAAGGAGCGGTAGGTGCAACTTCCCCCTCTCTGAGGAGAGACAAAATACCTGATATTGGGATCGACTTTTTCTTTCGTGCCATCAATCTCCGGTAAAATATCACCCACAAGGATATTCTGACCCTTTTCTACAGTGCTTAAAGACTGCAAGTTCGATAAAAAAGAACGTCGAAAAAGGAGTTTTTCGGGGATATCTGCAATTGCAATACAGCCGGCATATTTCGTCTCGTACCCTACTGTTTTGCTATCGTGAAACTCAATACCTTGCCCCTCGTTATAGATGCGAAAGGCATACTTCCCATTTGCCTGCTTTTCAATCTCATACATGATAGCATGCCCTTGCCATCCACCACGTAAGAGACAGCGCTGCTCTCCTGGAGGCAATGCTGCCAGATTATTTTTTATCTTATCTCGAAGCTTGCCGGCTGTCTGATTTGTGACGCGGCAATCGACCATATTGTCAAGCACCTGTTTCAATGCTTTTGCCTTTGGAGAGGTCTTACTCGCCTCCTCTAAACATGCCGATCCTATTTTTACAAACGTAGGCGTTGAGGTCGATGATCCACCCAAGTCAGTCCCTGCAATCGATGCATCGGTCATCACCACGGCAAATTCATTGCGTGCTACGCCAACCAAGTTCTCAGGCTGTTTT
>JAFEGS010000465.1 GCA_018239705.1 Verrucomicrobiota bacterium
TCAAGGACGATAAAGGCTATATCAGCCTCAAAATTACCACAGAGCATCCTTGGCCGATGGTGAGCCTTGTGAGACTGAAGGGAGCTACTCCTCGGGATGGAACCTACTTCGGTCCCTATACAAGCGCAACAGCAGCCCGTCAGATGTTCGACCTTATTGGCACCTGTTTTCCCCTTCGTCAATGCTCAGATGAAGAGTTTGCAAGGCGTACTAGGCCCTGTATCCTTTACCAGATCAAACGCTGCTGCGCCCCCTGTGTAGGCCTTGTGAGCAGGGATGAATATCAAGGCTATGTCCAGAGTGTGATAGCACTGCTGAAAGGCCAAAGCGCCGCTGTGCTCAAGTTTCTGACCGATGAGATGAACAGGGCAAGTGAGGCGCTTGAGTTTGAAAAAGCAGGGGAGTTCTTAGAGCGAATAAAGCTCCTTGAGGGGATATTAGAGAAGCAGAATGTCGATGCGACAACAGATCGAGATACTGATGTGTGGGGGATGCATCGAGAGGGAAGCGATGTAGTCGTTACAAAGCTTCTCTGGAGAGGATCAAAGCTCATCGGATCGCACCATTTTGACTTCGAAAAGGTGGGAGGTGAGTCTGACGAGCTTCTTGAGTCGGTGCTGGTCCAGCACTACTTGTCAGCTGCCACGCTTTCTGTTATACCTTCTGATATCCTGCTTTCGAGAGACATTCCCGATCCGCAAGCACTGACCGATCTGATAGCCGATCAATGCAAGAAAAAAGTTGATTTGATAATTCCTGTGCGAGGGGAGAAAAAGAAGCTCTGTCAGATTGCGCAGCTCAATGCGGAAGCTACCTTCAAGCAGAGAAAAGATGCTGCACAGATACGCGAAAAGGCGCTTATCGATATGCAAGAAAAGCTCTCTCTTTCTCGCTACCCCAGAGTGATCGACTGCTTTGATAACTCCCATTTTGGCGGCACCGAGCTTGTCTCATCGTGTGTGACCTATATGGATGGCGCAAAGTACAAGCCGGCGTGGAGAAAGTATCGCATTCGCTCAGTAGAAAAGGGCGATGACTACGCCATGATGAAGGAGGTCCTTGAGAGGCGGTATGTAAAGGCCAAGGCGGAAAATAACCTGCCCGACCTGATTGTGATCGACGGCGGTAAGGGCCATCTGCGCGTAGCGGCTGAAGTGCTAAAAAAACTCGATATCGTATCGTGCGACCTGATTGCTATAGCAAAAGAGGGGGGAAGACACGATAAGGGACAGACGAGAGAGCGTATCTTTAAAGAGGGCTCATCTAAGCCAATTGTGCTCGATGCACACTCTTCCGTACTCTTTTTACTGCAGGCAATTCGAGATGAAGCTCACCGCTTTGTCTTGGCCTTCCAAACGGCCCGCCGCAAAAAAGCAAGCATTACAAGCCGGCTGGATG
>JAFEGS010000466.1 GCA_018239705.1 Verrucomicrobiota bacterium
GCTACAGTGACAACTTAAAAGCTGGCCTTGTGGAAAATAACGCCTGATAGTACAATTGACACCTTGATAAACCAATCGAGGTGTATGCTTTTCGTCTTACATTTTACGCTCTTCGTTCTTTTCAACACCTGCTCGCCTTTATTTGCCTACAAAACCCTTTTGGTAAAGGAGCAGTATACCTATGAAGTCTATGAGCCGGAAGATCAGATCCCTTCACAGGTGATCGAAGAGGCGCTGCAGATGTATACAGAGGCCTACTTTCATCCGAAGCTTCACGATGGCCTACCTCTTGATGACCTAAAAATTGACCGGTCACGCTTTGCCACGTACGATGAGTTCATTCAGGATATGTTTCAGAGTGACTTTAGAAGTTATGAATTCCCGACTCATGTAAAGCGTCATTACTATCAAATTCGCTGCAGCAGTTAGATCGTGGCCGTTTCGGCAGTGCTGCATGGTGCCTTGCCAGGCTGTTACTATATCGACCACATCGCAACCCATAAGGATTTTCGGCGAAAAGGGTTGGCTTTGAGCCTCGTTGAGCTTGTTAAAACGACGCTTCCACAAGTCTCTCAAATCACGCTAGACACTCGTGTTTTTAACGTGCCGGCACAGGCACTTTATCAAAAGGCTGGATTTACAAAATGTACCATCCACCCAAATCCTCAAAAACAAAATGCCTATTTTCATTACATGTATTTTAAGGCATAGCTTGAGCTGTCAAGCAAGGCTAAGACTGTTTCTTCTGAAACAGGCTTGTAGTCCCAAACTTCGACACACAGGTTAAGCTGGGTTTCGACAAGTTTGCCTGGTCTCTTTTCGTGTACATGTCCGTGGAGCTGAAAATGAGGTGGTGGCGCCTCACTTGGAATATGGATAAGTTCTACCCGATGGCGACCAATTTTGATAAAAGCAGATTCTAGCACAAGCATGAAGCCTATTTTGTGCATTTTTGCTGCACTGTCGTCGTGATTACCTCGTATACATACTTTGTTGCCGTGGAGCTGTTTGCAAAGAGGTACTAGAGAATCTGTCGAGCCACGTCCGAAATCTCCTAAAAAAAATACAGCATCCTCAGGATGTACATGGGCATTCCAGTTTGCAATGAGCTGCTCGTTCATTTGGCTGATAGACTGGAAAGGTCTTCCAGTGTAGCGAATGATGTTGTCGTGAGAAAAATGAGTATCAGAAATAAACCATCTCTTCATAGATTTTTTGCCTGTTACGATCGTACTGCAAGACACCGGCACACTACCTTTTTCAAGGGATTGTTTTTGCCTTTCGAAAATTTGCATCCAAATTTCGTTGTGCATTGCTTGTAGTTCCTTATTGTACATACGCCTTCTCCTTTAAACCAAGGGTTTATAGCTCATCCTACCTATGGGAGCAATAAAA
>JAFEGS010000467.1 GCA_018239705.1 Verrucomicrobiota bacterium
TTTTCGTCCTTTTCGTCTTTTGTGTCGTTTGTCCTTTTGGTCGTTTTATGTCGTTAACCCATCACCAGCACCACACGGAAGCGCGCCTTACCGCTCATCATAAGCTGGTAGGCCTCTTCTGCCTTCTCGAGCGGGAATGTCTGGTTCATGGAACGGATATTTGCAAGGGCGCTAAAGGCAAGTGTATCCTCCGAGTCCTTTGCTGTGCCACTAGGCCAGCCCATAATAGACTTTCGTCCTTTGATGAGCGCAAGCGGAAGTACCTCAAAGCCGGTTGCTGTCGCCCCTACTATGACCAGTTTGCCATCGATCGAGAGCCCTTCAACGGCTGTAGCCAAGGCTTTGCTTTCTGTAACTGTTGACAGAATAACTTTAGCACCACCGAGCTTTTGAAGCTCCTCCACCACATTCTGGGTTTCAGAATTAATGTAGAAAGCAGCACCAAGCTTTTTTGCAAGCGCAGCCTTTTCAGTGCCTCGGGCAATAGCGACCGTCTTAAAGCCCATTTTTGCTGCATACTGCACTCCTAAATGGCCTAAGCCGCCAATTCCCAGTATAGCAACAACATCCCCGCCAATAGCGCCGCTATGGCGAAGGGCATTAAACGTGGTAATCCCTGCGCAGAGAAGTGGCCCTGCATCTGCAGAAGAGAGCTCATCGGGGATCCGCGCCAGTCCAGAAACATGAGCAATCATATACTCTTGGTAGCCGCCATCATAGCTAATGCCTGAAATCTGCATCTTGCTGCACATCAGAAAATCGCCCCGCCTGCAGCTCTCACAGACGCCGCAGTTACCTCCAAACCAGCCTACGCCTACCTTTTCGCCCACGTTCCAGCCGACTACGTCAGGCCCTACTTTGTCAATAATACCTGCCACTTCGTGGCCAGGCACGCGAGGGTACTGTATACCGGGAAAGGTCCCCTCTTTTGTAAATGAATCGCTGTGGCAGATACCACAGACCTGCACCTTTATGCGGACGGTCTTCTTCGTTGGTTCAGGAATCTCTTTTTCAACAAGCTCAAAAGGCTTTCCTGGAGCAGTTACCTGCATTGCGCGCATTTTTGCCATAATTTACCTCTTAGATTATTTCTCATGCTTTTAAATTTAAAATATATCTAATTGAAAATTATGTAAACTAATTTCTTTAATCTATTTATAGACGTCTTTCCGATCATCAACATCAATAACACAAACTATGAGCTTTCCGTCATCAATTGTATAGATAATACGATAATTGCCGGCCCTCGTTCTGTATCCTGGGCGGCTTTTTAATTTTTCAACCCATCTTGGCCGCGGATCCTTGGCAAGAGATTCGATGGTATCGAGGATTTTCTCAACGTCTTTTTTAGGAAGCTTCTTTAAATACTTTTTTAAATCTATCTGG
>JAFEGS010000468.1 GCA_018239705.1 Verrucomicrobiota bacterium
TTATTTCCCGGTAAGGGGCACGTAGGGTTTGTCACGCTCTGCGTTGAATTTTTGGCTAAAACAGCATTCTGGATTTAAAATTCAACGCAGAGACGCAGAGAGAGGATTCACTGGCTTAAGAAATGATACAGTTTTGCTGGCCTCCTTGCTGCTTTGCCGGCAAGATCTGGTTTGCTACAAGCGTCAGCTTTGCTGAAGAGGGCCCAACGAAGATCTTAAACAGGCCCGGATCATACTTCCATTGATGTGTAGCTATATCGTAATAGGAAAATGATCTCTGATCGAGCTCAAGTGACACCCTTTGCGCCTCTCCGGCCTTCAATTGTACCTTCGTAAAGCCCTTCAGCTCTATACGAGGCCTATCGACGTTTGGCAGCCGCTCCTGGTTGATGTAGAGCTGTGCGACTTCAGATCCATCCCGCGCACCTTCATTTTTGATAGTAAAGGAGACTTTAAGCTTGGTAGGATCTTGAGGATCCAGTCGCACGACCTCTATATCGGAATAGGCAAATTGCGTGTAGGACAACCCATGGCCAAATGGAAAGAGAGGCTGTTTACTCTTTTCCACTGTGGTGTAGTAGCGATAGCCCGTGTAGAGTCTTTCGTGATATTCAACTTTTTTGTTACCATTAGTGTCGTAATAGCTTTTGTTGATGGAGGTAGGGTTGTCGTCAATACTTGCCTCAAATGATACAGGCAGCTTGCCCGATGGGTTGACATCGCCATAGAGGATCTGAGCGAGTGCTGCGCCGCCTTCTTGTCCCGGATACCAGGTCTGTAGTACTGCCGGAGCACTATTAATCCAAGAGGACATATCGACGCTACCGCCCCCTGTCAGCACGACAGCAGTCTTTGGGTTTGCCTGCAGCACTGTCTGGATCAGTGTGTTTTGCGCTTCGGGAAGTATGAAGGATCTATCAAAGCTTTCACCCTCATGCACATCGTCAAAGCCTACGCACAAGATAACTGCATCAGCTCTTGAGGCTATCTCTTTTGCTTCATCGAGTGCTGTATGTGCACCCGGCACCATAGTAAACTGAATTTCCTGCCCACCATATTGCATAGAACATTCAAGAACTATTTGATATACCTGTCCCATCTCGAAGCCCATCGTGTACCATTGGAATGATTCTCCGGTTGGGTAGCCGTTGATGATCGACTGGCCATTGACTTTAACCTCAACGTTATCGCCGCCTGAGACGTAGAAGGTTCCCATAACGTCCACAGGGGCGTAAAAGTATGTTGTCCAGCGAGCAGAATAGTGGTTGACCGGACCGCCCCGTACATAGCTCAGCTCCCTCCACTTGAAGTCGATCGTAGGATCGAGACGCTTGAGCGCCGGCTCTCCGCTGAGATCTTCGTTATTAAAATATTCAGCA
>JAFEGS010000469.1 GCA_018239705.1 Verrucomicrobiota bacterium
AGCGAGAGCTTCCTTTTTTTTCACGATCGATTTTCTCGTCTCATCGACATAGAGAAAAAGAGGCCTCAGCGATTCCTTGTCGACATTTCCAAGGAGGATATCATCGACCAGGATATCGGGACTTATAGAAAATGGCTGTGGGATCGTTTGAGCCTGCTTGAGCAGCACTTTGGCTTCCTGGTCTCTGTCAGAGAGGAGAAGGCTACAGCCATAGAGCATCTTCGTTAATCTATCTTCCGGTGTAAAGCGTAGCGCCTCCTTATATGCATCAGCGGCCTTTTGCCATTCACTCTGTGCAAGCCATACAGAGGCCTGGTTGAAGTGGGCCATCCCGATGACCTCCTTTAGAGTGCGTATGTGCAGCTTTTTCGTATTAATGCCAAGGTACTCATCGCTGTGGATGTGGACGCCTCGAAGGGTGGTTTCGATATTGCGCTCAGTACCATTGACCTGTGCGCGAATGTAGATGTGACCGGGCGGCGTAATGATCTCGAGCGGCAGGTCAAGGCGCTGGGCAAGGCAGAGTACAAGTGTGGAAACACCGAGGCAGACCCCTTTGCGCGACTCGAGCACGGCAGGCAGGAAGGTGAAGTGGTCTATCTGATTGCTGTAGGCTGAGTGAAGGGGAAAGCGAAAGCCCATTTCGTAAAAAATAAGGCTATTTAGTGCCCTCACCTTTTCATCAGCGCTTGCCTCTTTTGGCAGCCTTGCAAGGATCTGCAGCGCCATCAGGTCGAGCGTAGCCAGGTAGCTCCTCATCTTGTGACAGGCTTCTGGGGTTTGTGGCAATTGTGAGAGCAAGATTGCCCGCGATAGGTCAATTTCCTCTGAGGGGAGAGCAAGTACCTCTTCGATCGTCTTTGCGCTGTAGCCTTTATACTTTCTGTTTGGAAGATGCTTGCTTATCTGTTCGATGCAGCTCAGGGTTTCTGCAGAAATTTCAAGATTTTCGCTTGTGTGAGTAGAGGGATTGATGAGCGAGATGAAGGAGTTGATATTGTGAGGAAATGAGAGGGGAGGCAGGTTGTTGTTCGCAAGTTCAGAGTGTGAAGAGAGAAGCTTCCAGGCGTGCTGGAGCGCCAATCTCCCCTCGTCTGTATCGCCATAGAGCTCGCAGAAGGCAAGGTGCTGCGAGATAGAGGTAGGGTCGAGGCTCTGGTAGAGCGCTTGTCGTTTGGGATCGCCAAAGAGAAGCGCTACACAGAAAAACGGCAAAGTAAAAACTATTTTTTTGAAACTCATCTGCGCTATTCCTGTATCTCTGAACACACATATTTTAGCAAGAATAGTAGCATAACGGTTGAATTCTGAAGTTACCTATGGTGATTTATCTCACAACAGCGCAAAATCTCGTGGAAAACCTATGATTTTG
>JAFEGS010000046.1 GCA_018239705.1 Verrucomicrobiota bacterium
GTTTAAGTCGTTTTCGTCCTTTTCGTCTTTTGTGTCGTTTGTCGTTTTTGTCGTTTATACCCGACCCTTAATTTCTTGAGCGTACTTTGCAAACTCAGTCTTCTCTACAAATGGGATGTTCTCAAGCACAGTGATCTGACGCATGTTTTCCCACTCCGGGTCGCACACATCGCTGTGATGACCAAGAAACTTATTGACGAGCTCAGGATGCTCCTGGTTTGATATCCGATGAATGCGATGAGGAAATTCTAAGGTATTGCGTCGATGTGGCCCATCAAGCGACCTGAGCATCATCTCTGTCCCCTTAGCAAGGGCCACCATTCTGAACGTGGATGTAGGAAATTTTGTTTTTTGGACAATACGCTCCACCGCATCCTGAAGGGATTCCTCTTGAGGCTCGTCGCCTTTCAACTCTTCAAGGATATTGATAGTGACGTCAGCCTTTTCTGGATTGCAGTTATAGCCGAGATGTACCCCTCCAAAGTACTGTGACACATCATCAGCTTCCCACCAGTGCACGATTTTAGGCTTTACCCCCTCACTTGCATTGACCATATCTGCATAGAGCTGCATACTATCCACATCCGGTCCAGGGCCTACAATAGGGTCAATCCGAGCAAATTTATCCTTCATAAGCACTGCATCGCGCATCACATGGCACGCCCCAAGGCTGGTCCCTATGCAGTCTACCTTTTCGTCTTCTTTCCTTATAAATCGCTCTTTGAGGCTCGAAAGAAGCTCAAACGTCCTCTGGTAGGTAGCCTGCGGCCCTCTTGAGCCAAATTCCGAACGAAAATCCTCAAGCAGTGTGTGTACATCCGGTATTGTGCCTCGATAGGCAACTACATTATTAAGCTCGTGAGACTCACCTATCTGCCTTAGAAAAAATTTACACGCTCCGGCTTCAGATACCTTTTCGTGCACAGCACAAAAACCGCCGTGGCCGTTTCTAAGAACGACCTTCTCAGGTAGTTGATAGTAGATAAGTTTTTTCGCAAGCAGCATCATCCATTTTTCATAGGAGCGTGGCTCACTGTTCATCTTCTCGTAGATCTCCACCCGCTCTTTGATAAGCTGAGACGAAATGCCAACCGTAGCTGCATCGAGTATGTCAACCTTTCCCTTTGTAACGACAGAAGCCGCTCCTGTAAGAGCAACATCGGCTGCCATATCTTGCAGTGCACGAGAAAACAGCCTTGAAACCGACCCAAAAGGCGTGAGCAGCGAAAAGAGGCATTCCAGATGGTCATTTGTGCAGTCATCTAACGCTCGAACATCGTGGAAATCACGACGCAGCTCTTCGGTCTCACTCTCACTTAAAAATATAACTTGTTTTGAATCGCTTGCAATTTGGTCCAAAAGCTCTTGAACATCCGCTTCATACACCTCTGCAGCATGGACGAGAATCTGATGTATCTCAATTCCGGAAAGAGCATTTGACATTCTATAGGAGAGATCGAGGCCAGCTCGTGCAAGGATGCGCTCAAAGCGGGCCTTACCTACTATGTGGGACAGGTAGCCCACAAGACCACCGCTTGGAACACCAAACACAGCCTCTGTCTTCAGATGGGGAGCAAGACAGGGAAAAAAGAGGGCAAGCTTTCCCTTAGCAAACTCTATCATTTCATCGAAAGCAGTCATGTCGCTTCGGCTAAAGTGAATTTCCTTTGCGTCATCCACCTTGATCATGTCAGTGCGCTTGACAGTGCCCACCAGCTCGCACAGCTGATTTAATTGAGCTGCTACTTTTGTTATGGAAGGCATACCGGTTTACTCCACAGTGACAGATTTTGCCAGATTTCTCGGCCTATCGATCTCTGCACCACGCTCCTTAGCCACATAATAGGCAAACAGCTGTGCAGCTACAGTAGAAAGGATGGGAGCTAGTTCATCAGTTGTGTCTGGAACATAGATGACCTCATCCACCGTGTTTTCAAGCCCCTTTGCACCCTCATGAGCAATAGCAATGACTTTACCATGTCTCGCCTTCACCTCCATGAGGTTACTGAGCAGCTTATCAAATGTCACTTTATCGGCACACAGTGCCACTGTGGGGCACTCTTCATCGATCAATGCAATAGGCCCATGCTTCATCTCTCCTGCCGGATAGCCATTGGCATTGACGTAGGCAATTTCCTTGAGCTTAAGCGCCGCTTCTAGCGCTGTAGGATACATATACCTTCTTCCAAGGAAGAAGAAGTGGTCATATCGACTATATTTCTTTGCTATTTTTTCGATCTGAGGCGCAAGATCGAGCACCCGCTGCACCTGTTCGGGCAGTTTTTGTAAGCTATGCAAGAAGTTTTGCCCTTCAAGCTTGCTCATATGCTTTGTACGGGCCATCAGGAGGGCAAATAACGACAGCACCGCAAGCTGACTTGTAAAGGCCTTTGTGGAGCAGACGCCAATTTCAGGACCGGCTCTCAGAAAAAGAGTATTATCGGCCTCTCTTGCAAGTGTGGAACCCTGTACGTTGCAGACGGCTAGGATTTTCGCGCCCTTAGCCTTAATTTCGCGCACAGCGGCAATAGTGTCTGCGGTCTCTCCGGATTGGCTTATAGCAATCACAAAGGTGCCTTCCTGCACGATTGGATTTTTGTAGCGAAATTCTGATGAGATCTCTACCTGCGTTGGCACACCTGCCAGATCCTCGAGCATATAGCCGGCAACAAGCCCGGCATGAAAGGAGGTCCCGCACGATACTATGAGAAAGCGCTTTATTGATAAAAGGTCGCTTGCACTAATATGGAGACCATCTATAGCTACCGTGCCATACTCTTCAAAAAAGCGAGAAAGCATGGCATTGCGGATGGTCTGCGGCTGTTCAAAAATTTCTTTTAATGTGTAGTGCTCAAAGTTTCCTTTTGTGGTCTCTTCAACACTATGCAGGATCTGTTCTGTCTCTTTTGAGATCTGAGCTAGTGTAGCATCAAAGATCTCGACGCCCTCTAGCGTAATTTTTGCCACTTCGCCATCGGAAAGGTAGATCACCTCTCGAGTGTGGTGCACAAGTGCGTTAGGGTCTGATGAGACAAAGGTCTCTTGAGCTGCCATCCCGATGACAAGCGGGCAGCTATGAGCCGCCACAATCATCTCGTTTGGATGGTCGCGATGTAAAATGGCGCAGGCGTAGGAGCCATGAAGAAGCAGGAGGGCCTGCTGCACTGCCTTTAAAAAGTCACCATCATAGATCCGCGCAATGAGATGGGGCAAGACCTCTGTATCGGTCTCGGAGACAAATGTTACCCCCTCTTGCTGCAGCTTTTCTTTGAGGAGCTGGTAATTTTCGATAATGCCGTTAAAGACAACGGCGATGTTTTTCGACTCATCTAGCTGAGGATGGGCATTCTCTCTCGTCACTCTGCCGTGCGTTGCCCAGCGAGTATGTGCAATCACTGTTGGTGAAGAGAGATCGCCTACGAGCCTCTCAAGTTCAGAGAGCTTTCCTACCTCTTTAAAGTATTCCAGTTTGCCCTCAGTTATAGCTGCAAGCCCTGCAGAGTCATATCCGCGATATTCAATTCTCTTTAAACCGTCAAGGGCGATTTTGACACCGTTACGATGCCCCAAATATCCATAAATTCCACACATCTTAATGCAGCACTCCAATCTGTTTTCGTATGACGTTTGCTATCGATTCTGCAAATTGCTGGACACTATTTCTCTTTGGCCCCTCAACCATTACCCTGCAGGTTTTTTCAGTCCCTGAATAGCGCACAAGCACTCTTCCTGCAATTCCCAGCGCTGTTTCCACCTCTTGAATCACCTCTTTCAGCCCATCCAGTTGCTCAAAAGGCGGCTTTGTATTCACCTTCACGTTAATGCATACCTGTGGATAGCGCTTAAAGGCAGCTGCGAGCTCGGAAAGCTTACTTCCTGTTTCGATCATAATCCTCATTACCTGCAGAGCAGATACAAGGCCGTCACCGGTGGTGTTGTGTTCGCTAAAGATAATGTGGCCGCTTGGCTCTCCTCCAAGAATTGCATCGCACTTGAGCATCTCCTGGATCACATATCTATCGCCTATTTGCGACTTCACCACCTCAATACCAAGTCCCTGAAGGGCATTGACATAGCCGAGATTACTCATCACCGTAGTGACCACTCGAGATGATCTAAGCATCCCCTTCTGCTGCATATCCTTTGCGCAGATAGCCAAAATGGCATCGCCATCGACAATCTGGGCATTCTCATCGACCATGATGACGCGATCGGCATCTCCGTCAAGGGCAATACCTACATCGGCGCGATGATCAATCACTGCTTTTTGTACAAGTTCGGGATAGAGCGCACCGCAACCTTCGTTAATGTTCAGACCATTTGGGACATTGCCATAGACAAACACTTCGGCGTCGAGCTCGCGAAATACAAGAGGGGCTACTTTATATCCGGCACCGTGAGCACAATCTAAGGCTATTTTGAGGTTTTTCAGTGAAAGCTTACGCGGGAAGGTGGCCTTTACAAACTCAATGTAGCGGCCATCGGCGTCATTAATACGAGAGTTTTTTCCAATTTCCTGCTCTTTTGGTAAATACTCTTCAAAGACCTCCGGTCCTCTTGAGATAAGATCTTCCATCTGGCGCTCCCAGGCATCGGGGAGTTTAAAGCCCTCTGAAGAGAAAAACTTGATTCCATTATCGCAAAAAGGATTGTGAGAGGCAGAAATAACCACTCCGGCATCAGCGCGATAGGCTCGTGTGATAAAGGCAACTGCAGGCGTAGGAAGCGGCCCAAGCATCAGCGTATCAACACCCATAGAGCAGAGACCGGCAATGAGCGCATTTTCGTACATGTAGCAAGAGAGCCTCGTATCTTTACCGATTACGACCCGATGCTTTCCGGGATGAGAGCGAAAAATAGTCCCCACAGCACGCCCTAAAGCCAGCGCGATCTCGACTGTCATGGGGAATGCATTTGCGCGACCTCGAATGCCGTCTGTTCCAAAAAGTTTTGCCGCGTGCTGACTATTTTCTCTCGATTCCATTGTACCTCACCAAAAAAAGAATATTAACACGACAAATACAATTAAGACAAGCTTTGTGGATGACCCAAAATCCAAAAATCACATATAATCTCACCTTTATCTATTTTTTTGATGGGAAAAAGTGAAACCTCAAATTTATACTGAAGAAGAGCATCAAATCAACCAAGAGCATGTTGACCCTAACGCGCTTGAGGTTATTTTTCGCCTCAAACAGGGTGGCCATTCTGCCTACCTCGTAGGCGGTGGTGTGCGTGACCTGTTGCTGCAAAGAACGCCAAAAGACTTTGACATTTCCACTTCTGCTAAGCCGGAAGAGATTAAACAGCTATTTGGAAAGAGATGCCTGCTCATTGGCAAACGCTTTCGCCTGGCCCACATCCGCTTTGGCTCACAGATCCTGGAAGTCTCTACATTTCGCGCAGGAGACCCAGAATCGACCTCCCTTATCGTCAGGGATAATCATTGGGGCTGTGCCGACGAAGATGTCCTGCGCCGAGACTTTACGATCAATGGCCTCTTTTACGACCCTACTACCCGCACAGTCCTCGACTACATTGGCGGATACGAAGATCTAAAACGCAGAATGCTGCGAACCATCGGAGACCCTCACATCCGCTTCAAGCAGGACCCTGTCCGCATGATTCGCCTCATCAAGTTTCGTGCCCGCTTTGATTTTGAAGTTGATCACAGAACAGAAAAAGCAATGGTGCAATGTAAAGAAGAGATCATGAAAAGTGCACCAGCGAGGGTACTAGAAGAGATCTTCAAGATGCTTGAATCGGGCTCCTCTGCCAATTTCTTCGCCCTGATGCTGCAGTATGACTTCCTTGACATTCTCTTCCCCTGCTTCCACCACTTCTTCTCCGGTAGCTTCTCCGATGTTGCATACCACTATTTGAAGATCATCGATCAGATCCATCAAGAGCAGTCTCTCTTACTCGACCGCTCTATTCTTTTAGCTGCTTTAGTCTTTCCCATACTCGAGCAGGAGCTGATTACCCTGTCAGAAGACCGCCAGATGCCAATGACCTTTGGAGATATCGTACATCTCTCTCAATCACTTCTGCGTGGTATAAGCACCTCCTCATTTACCCATTTTCCGAAAAAAATCCTGTCGACGACCCACTTCATCACGATTCTGCAGTACCGCCTGACACCTCTCAACAACAAGCCGCGATTCCAGACAAAATTTCCCTCGCACGAGGATTTTGCGCTGTCACTTCAGTTTTTAAAGCTCAGAAGTATGATTAACCCCAAACTGAAAAAGGTATACGTAGATTGGAAGAATGCTCGAGAAGCCCTAGCACAGTAGTTCTATACTCCGTAGTTGTCCCCATCTACAACGAGATCGATAACATTCTTTCTCTTGTAGAAGAGATCGAGTGGGTGATGAATGCCTATGAGGGCGCATGGGAGTTTATTTTCGTCGACGATGGTTCCACGGATGGCTCTTTGCAGCTCTTAGAAAAGCTCTGTAGATCCAAACCAACCCTTCGCTCTCTTCGGCTCAAGAAAAATTATGGCCAGACAAGCGCTCTTGTGGCAGGGTTTAAAGCTGCCCGTGGAACATGGGTAATCACTCTTGACGGTGATGGACAAAATGATCCTCGAGACATCCCCCTCCTGATCGAGGCCACTTCCGGCTCCTATGATCTCGTCTCCGGAAGGAGGCAAAAACGGCGAGATTCCTGGTACAAACGGCTCATCAGCAAAGCGGCTAATAGCATGCGACAGCTGGTGCTTGCAGACAAGACGCACGATACAGGCTGTTCGCTAAAAATCTATCGCAGGGAGTGTCTAGAAAAAATACCCCATTTTCACGGCATGCACCGGTTTTTACCGGCACTTTTTCAAACTGAGGGCTTTCAAACCAAAGAGATTCCTGTCCACCATCGAGAGCGGCGAAGAGGCAAAAGCAAATACACCCTCTTTAATCGCGGCGCATCGCTCTTTTTTGATATGCTGGCCGTCCGCTGGATGCGCAAGCGTCGCCTACGCTACGAAGTAGATCGAGAGCTGTCATGAATGAATGGCGCTTTTGGCTCTATCCATTGGGACTGGTAGCACAGGCTGCCTTTGGACTTCGCTTTTTGATACAGTGGATTGAAAGTGAAAAAAAGCAACAGTCAGTTGTCCCTCCACTATTTTGGAAGCTCTCGCTGCTAGGAAATGGAGCGCTCTTCATCCACAGCTTTATCCAGGCCCATTTTCCGATGTGCCTTGCTCAGTCTCTCAACGCTGTGCTCTTTTGGAGAAACCTCAATCTCTTACAGCCTGCGGAGAAGCAGTGTAGTCTAAAAAAGGTGCTCTATCTCCTCCTCTTCGCAGCATGTACGACAACTATACTTTTTACTTTGCAAGCCAATCTCTTTGCCATTTCATGGATTTCAGCCCCATGGGTCTTTAACAGCGCT
>JAFEGS010000470.1 GCA_018239705.1 Verrucomicrobiota bacterium
GCAAACCAGGCAGCCTATGAACAGATAGATCCCTACACATCCATTACAGACCCCTGTCTCAACTGGTCTTCAACAGAAGCACTCATCAGAGCTTCCGCACAATGCCTTCGAAACGCTTTACATTTGGAGCATGTATGAAGTATTTTATCCTGCCGCTTCTATTGCTTGTAAGCTGCTCTACTAAACCCAATCTAGAGGTTGAAAGTCTCTATTGGAGCAGGCGTGATTTAGCAAGTTCTGTCGTAAACACCCCAGACCCAGAAAAGCAGAGTCTCATGTTTGGCCAAAGAGTGGTGATCTCATGGTCAGTGTCAAAAAAAGATTTCAATAGCGGGCCGCTTGCTCTCTTTATTCGCATAAAACTGAAAAACAATGAAGAGATCGACCAGCGAGTGCCCCTTGACAAGCCCTCAGGCATCTTTTACGTCCCCATTTATGGCAATGATTTTACTAAAAAAGGGGGGCTTCAGAGCTATTCAGTACAGCTATTATCGGGTGACAAGCTATTAGCTACTCGCAAACACAAATTATGGGTTGAGCCGATTAGGATGGCCAATTCTGATAGTGAATAGGAGCGTTAGGTACAAGACAACGGTAATGCCTGAAAGCTCGCCTCGATACATCGTGATATCCAGCCAGGCAGGCGCATGGGTAACGAGCTTGAGAGCACCTTCAGTCAAGCAAGAAGCAGCTGAAAAGAACATTGCAGCGATTGGCCCTATCCAAGACAATAGAAGCGCTATGCAGAGCAAAGAGACCGCTATCGACACTACAAATGGAAAAAAGCAGTTGTACAGCATGCCCATAAGTGGAAAAGCGTGAAATGCAAACAGCGACATTGGGAGCATCACAATCGATACAGAGAGCACAAGCGCTACAGAGCTGCAAAAGAAGGCAAGCAGCACAACTACCAGCTGCTCAATAAATGGAAAGGTAATAGCCTCTGACAGAGTGTGTGTTGGGAAAAGAGCCTTTATGCGGCGATGCAGCGGCGGGTAAAAGAGCAGTATTGCTCCGGTCGCAAGAAAGCTCAACTGAAAGCTGAGGCTATCCGCCGCAGTAGGCTCAAAGAGTAGTACTGCCACTGCCCCAATGCCAAGCGCATTCAAACCACTGCTTTTGCAAGAGAGCAATTTAGCACAAAGAACAAGCGTACAGGAACACCACGCGCGAAGTACTGATGGCGTAAGCCCTATAAATAGAAGGTAGCCCGTCGTCATCAGGAGAAGTGCAACGCAGACAGCTCTCCATGGCAACCAGAGGCCAAAAATTGCCATAAAAAGGGTCGCAATGAGGGTAAAATGAAACCCTGATGCCACCAAAATATGCTGCAGGCCAAAACGTCTCAAGTTGGAAATGAGCA
>JAFEGS010000471.1 GCA_018239705.1 Verrucomicrobiota bacterium
GTTTTTTTGTGTTAAATTCATTTTTATGTCTTGTATTTCTGTACTTTCATATTCTAAATTATTGTTAGCGGTTAGGAATTCAGAAATTAAAGTGTTTAGCGTTCTGTTATTAATTGCATCAGAAATAGCAGCGTCTGATGGTGCAGCATGTGAAGTGGGTGCATCAGACGAAGTAGGGACTTGTTGTGAGGCGGTTGTTTGCGCGGCAGGTTTCTGTGCTCGTAATGCTTCTACTTGTGAGTTTATAGTTTCCATTAGGTCGTTTGTGCTCTCTAGTTCGGTGTTGTCATATTTCAGCTCGGGAAATTTTTCATTGAAATATTCCATAGCCGTTGCCCTTTCTTGAACAAGTTGACCTATTTGGCCAAGCAAGCCTATCTTCTGCGATGGTGTAGGTTCTGATAGACTAAGCGCGTCACCTATCTCTTCTGCTAAAACTAACCCTTGGTCAGATATTGTTTGTTTTAATCCTTCTATTTCTCTTGGAGTCTCACGGTGGGATGCAGCAAAATCATCAATAAGTTTCTTTAAAGATCTGCCATGCATTGCAAAAGTTACGTTCTTTCCTAGATTTTCCATGTCCTGTCTTAGAGGTTCCGTTACCTTAGTGCTTGTTGAGGTTGGTTCTGTAGTGGATGGCTGCTCTCCTACTTCCCCGACATGAGCAAAGAGTTCATTTACGAGTTTATTTTTTACTTCGGGTAGATCCCTGGTGAAAAGTTGTGGGCGTCTAGCTTCAGTACTTTCTGAGCGTGCTGCTTTTTGAAAGGTTTTTGGGCTAGGTTGTGTAGCGAGTGGCTGTTGACTAAGATTTGGGCCTATGGCTGCTACTTCCTCTGTCTCTTGAGGAGCTGAGGGGTCGTGTGCAAAGATCTGCCGTTTAGCATCTTGTAATATGGTCTCTGCTTTTGGCTTTTCAGGTCCTGTCTCTCCGAGTACAGTATTAAGAAGATTAGAGAATTCCATGTTTTCTGCTTCTGTCATCGGCTCCATTGGGCCTGTTTGTTGTGATTGAGCGTTCTTGGCAGTAAAGGCTGTTTCAATGTGAGCTAAATTCTTCTCTGTTTCAGCCCTGAGATCGCTTTCCGAGGGATCTCCGGTCATAGGTTGTTCTCGTTTTATCCCACGTTGTCTTGAGCTTGTTGGTAACGGCTTAGGTTCTGAGTCGGATTCCTGCTGCCTGGCTAATCGCAACTCTCGGCGAGGGTCAGAAGGTAGCGGTCTATTTGGCACCCTCGATTGTAGTGACTGTACAGGAGCGGTGAGTAGCTCATCCAGCTAAACAGAGGGTTCTCCGCCTGCCGGTATCACGGCCTCGCGTTGTGCCCTAGCTTGCGCTTTGTCCAGCATTTT
>JAFEGS010000472.1 GCA_018239705.1 Verrucomicrobiota bacterium
AATCGTTTGCGCTTTTTGCCTTCGTGTTTGCTCTGCTCATAATCAGGTAAAAATTTTACTACCACAGAGCTCACAGAGTACACAGAGAGAAATACCTTTCTCTGTGTACTCTGTGGGCTCTGTGGTTATGTCCTTTTTATCAGGATTTGCCAAAGAGCCGTTCAAAAAAGCCTGTTGTCTTTGCCCCTTCATGAGAGCAGTGGCTCTCTTTTAAGCCCTTCGTCTTAATGCCTCTCTCATCTGTCCTGGTGAAGCTCACACGAAAGATGTTGGCATTCTCCCAAATAGAGTTACGAATATCTGCGGCATCATAGCTGACAGACTCTTGGTCTGAATCGCTGAAATTTGCATCTACAAGATTGGCCCCATTAAACCCTGCATACTTGATCTTGGTGCGAACAAACAGCGCTTTATGCAAATTTGCATTGGTAAATTGGCACTTCGTAATGATGCAATCGGAAAAATTAGCCTGGGATAGGTCGCAGTTAGAAAAATCTATATGCTGGATAATTTTTGGTTTTTCAGGGGTGCCTGAGAAGTTCCCGCCCTGGAAGTTGGAGCCTTGGAACACAAGTTCCTGTTGAAGATCAAAATTTGTGGAACGAAAATCGTGGTTGGGTAGATTATAGGGATGTTCTTTTTTCTGGCTTTCAGTCTCTTTTTGTAGGCGAGAAAGATCGCTCTGCTCTGTTTCAGAAGCAGCGAGCGTCGAAAACAGGGTAATGAATAGTGTGAGAATGGCAGCTTTTTGCATTGGGAGCCTCCTATGGTATTTCTTCAAGCGTAACAGAGATAGTATTATTTGACTATAATCCGGTAAAATGTTAAAATATTGTTTATTATTATGAGAACCCTATGAGTTGCTTAGAAAAGATCACTCTTACGCCTTGCTCTGATAGAGAGCTTGAGGTCAGCTCCAGCGAAAAAGAGGTAGAAGATATACTCTCTAAAGTAGCCCTGGAAGCCTTAAATGCTCTAGAGGATACCCTGCTCCATACAGCCATCATAGTGGGAAAGATAGTTCTTATTCCCCTTGAACTGGGATGCATTGCCCTCCTCGTAACAGCGCGAGCGATAACCATTCTCTTTTATCCGAAAGGAGCAGAAGAGGAGCTTTTCACGCTCCCAAATATCCTGACCGCGCTCCTCAATGACCTCATAGAAGCTCTACGGATCACCTATGATTTTGGCAATGCTCCTGAGTGTGAAAGGCTAAAATCTACAGATGATGCAGGAAAAGGCCCGCAATATATTGTGATTCAGCCGGAGCATCCAAGCCAAGTAACTAGACCCATTATATATGCCCCAGGCTACCTTGACCAGGCCGAGACGCTACGAAAAACCTGCAA
>JAFEGS010000473.1 GCA_018239705.1 Verrucomicrobiota bacterium
AGCGTGAGGGGACTTTCGGCCAATTCTGTGATGCTGCAGACAAGCGCTGTTTTGTACAGAGCTTTAGGATGGGAGCTTGCGTGCTTGACGAGGAGGCCGTGAAGGTCACGGATTCTATTGTAATGTTCGATGTACCACTCTTGTTTACTACAGCTTAATCGAGAGAACACTGCCTTTTCAAAAAGAGGGATGAGCTGTTTGTCCCGCGCTTTTCCCGTTAGCATGCTACTGATCAGTGAAGTAGCAGTTGTTAGACGAATGTGTCCCTCTTCTTCAGTCTTTGGCACTGCGTCAAGGAGCGCGTGCATTTGCTCTACGGCTATTTCAAAAAAACGCTCCTTCAAAGGCTGCAGCTCTTTAAGTTTCACATGTTTTGTGACTTTTTTCTTGGTTGTGGGATGAGGGAAGGGATCATCTGGGTGAAATAAAAGGACATTGGTATCACACACTGCAAGATCTGAGTGCCCTTTTGCCTCCAGTGCTGAAACTGCTAATTTCTGTAGACTGAAGGTAGCAACTCCTTCACAGAGGAGCTTGATCGCGAGCGTCGTGATATGCCGCTCTTCTGGCGACGAAAGCGCCAGTTTTGGAAAAAATTGTTGATACCAGGCGATAGCTCTTCGTCCCATTTCCGGGCAGCTCGCCTGCAATGCACGCTGAAGGCTGCCTTCCAAGAAGTGCGCGTAGGCCATCTGCAGCTGATTTTCTGAAAAGAGCTTCTGGATATCTTTGAGGACAAGTACGAATGGCTCTTCAACGGTTTTCAGGCGCTCGAGGATGGCCTCTCTTTTCAGGCAGGAAGCAGCCTCCCTTTTTTCTTTTTTCAAGCAGTCTAAGAGTGTTTTCATCCAAAAGAGGAGGTCATCACCGTCAAAAAGCGCTGCACATCCATTAAGGACATGGCAGCACCCTTTTGCAGTGAAGCGACCACTCTTCTTCCACACGCTGCTCTCTTTATAGACAGCCATCTGGAACTCTAACACTTCACTAGAGAGAGCGGCTGTTACTTCCTTTGGGAATAGGTCGTAGAGGCTAGTGGTCCGGTGTATATTATTCTCGTACGTTTTGAGGCTGCATAGGCTTAAGTGAGAAAAAGCCATTTTCTCTAATATGGGAGCCAAGCGATCGCCGCTTTGGTTTATGCGAATCATTTTAGCTACAATTTCGAGTCGTAGATCATTGTCTTGCTCATCCTTTGACGGTGCATCGAGAAGGGCATGCATAAGAGCTACAGAGTCGTCTACGCTTTCGAGTTGCACCGGTTTTGAAAGGAGGCTCAAAAGTTCATCGTAAGAGAGAGCAGCAGGATCAATGACAGCCTTTTCTAGAAGATCAGACAGCTTGTC
>JAFEGS010000474.1 GCA_018239705.1 Verrucomicrobiota bacterium
TTGAAGGTCATCATATGCAATGTATTCAATTGAGGGAATTGTGTAGAGGAGAAAGGTGATTACCTTCTCTTCCAGAGAAATAGCATCATTGCATCTCTTTATGAATTGACTGATGTCTCTAAGCGAAAACTGCGTTCGAAAATAGACAGTATTCGTATCCTTGTCGTAGGAAAAGGGAAAAAGATGCCCATATTTCTTGGAGAGGTAATGATAGGTGGACAAGACATACTCTAATTTTTTTTCAGGGATTGATCCGAAGTTTTTTTTAGGGAATATGGGCTGATCGATGGGGTCTATGTGCTGTGGTTCATAGAAGGTGCTGAATCTGCTCGGCTCTGTAATCATGAAATAACCTCAAAAAGGAGCAGGGAGAATAGCAAAAAGGTGCATGATTTGCAATAAATAACCATAATGGTTTAAAATAAAAAGTTGACAAGACGGAGGAGGGATGTATGGATTCCAAACCTGTTGTTCTCATCTTAGGCGCCACTGGTCAAGTAGGCGGCCTTATCAGCGATACACTTCTCGATAACAAGCAGATTTCGCTGCGAGTTTCAAGCAGAAAACGAGATCTTCTGCCATCTCTGAAACAAAAGTATGGAGATGCAGTCTACTTAGATCTAGATGACCCAAGGACCTTTCCGGACGCTCTACAAGGCGTCGAAAGGCTCTTTTTGCTCACAGGCTATTCTGTTCATATGCTTGTGCAGAGTAAGGCAATGGTGGATGCTGCCAAAAAGGCAGGTGTAAAGCACATTGTCCACCTGGGCGTCTTCACGCCGGAGCCCGACTGCTATGACGAGCATTTTGCCTGGCACCAGATGATCGAGGTCTACATCAAGGATAGCGGCATACCCTATACCTTTTTGCATCCAAACTGCTTTTTGCAGAATTTCACAGGCTTTTACAAGATGGCCAAGAGCGGAAAATTGATCTTCTACACCGACAAAAAGGTGGGCTGGATTGCGCTGGAGGATGTGGCCGAAGCTGCGGCCAAGATCCTGATTGAGGGCCCAAGGAGCCACCAGGATAAAAACTACTGGTTTTCTACTGAGTCGTTGAACATTAAGGAAGTGGCTGAAATCTTTTCTCAAGCTAGTGGCAAGACCTTTACGGCAGATATGCGCCCTCCGGAGCAGTTTATCAAGGACTATAGCACCATGCAAACCCCGATCGATCCCTACTTTATTGGCGTTGCCGATTTCTTCAAACAGCTCGTCGATGGACGCATGGGCTACGTGGCTGACGTGCGTGATGACCTGCCACAGCTGATAGGGCGTAAAGGGATGTCAACCAGAGAATGGGCAGACCTTCATAGGCAAGAGCTTTTGCAGCTTGCTGC